>NZ_RZRO01000046.1:0-48842 GCF_003997975.1 Mesorhizobium sp. M7A.F.Ca.US.005.03.1.1 | reverse complement strand
CCACCATTTCGCGCAGCTTGTAGCGATGCCGCGACAGCGCGCGCAGAACGCCGCCGGCGAGACCCGCCGCCACGACCGGTCCCTTGATGCCGAGCAGGTCGAAAAGATCGTTCATCATGGCCTCCAGCCGCAAAGTTTCTGGCCCTTTTCGTTGTGAGCCAGGATCGCCGCCACCGACGCGTCGGAAAGGGCCGCCGCCTCTGCCCTTGTCGGCCGGATGGGATGCCCGGCCGCGCAGAACGATCCACCTGATGTGGTGCAGCCGGCCAGCAGGAGCGAGAGCGCTATGATTTTGACCATCTGGCCAGCCTCCCTCTGTTGTCGTCCGGCGCCCGGCCGGCGACGGCATCGTCGATCTCCTGGGCTTCGGTGCGCGCCGCGGCGTCGGCGGCATCCTGCCTGGCCTTCTGGTTGGCCTTGCCCTTGGCGTAGGCCGTCCAGACACCGGCGAGCGCGGCGCCCATTGCCAGAAGATACGGCCAGGCCTGGCCAAGCAGCGCGAAAGCGAGTGTTCCCATCTCATGTCTCCTTGGCCGGCGCGACCATGCCGCGCGGCCCGTCACGCACCGCGTTGATGATGATCTTGGCAAGGGCAATGGCGCCGCTGATCTGAAGGGCAGTGCGGTCGCTCACGCCGAGCAGCGTCCAGTCAAAGCCGGCGAGCGCGCCGCCGCAGATGATGGCGATCAGCGTGTTGAGGAGATTGTGCAGCGCATTGGTGTTGAACCATGTCATCGAAACAGGCTCCCGAAAAAATCGGCGATCTGATGCCGGACGGCCGCGAGCGCTCCGGCCATGAGAACGAGGATGCCGGCCACGGCAGCCGTCTTGCCGCCGGGCGTCGGCTGCTCGAGACGAACCGACGGCGCCCCATTGGCCGATGTTTCGACCCTGGGCGGCGCCGCCGCGGTCACCGGTGCGGCGGGGCGCTGCGCCGACATCAGCAGGGCCTGAACCCGCACCGACCTGACCCGATCCGACCAGCCGCGCCCGAATGTTGCCCATGTCGGCAACCGCTTCAGGAACGCCAGCCGCGCATCGCAAAGTGCATCGATGGTCACACCGGCCGGCTTTGCCTTGGCCGCCGCGACGGTGACCGGTCCGATCCGGCCGTCCTGCGCAACGCCGACGGCCGCCTGCAGATATTTGGCCGCCCGGCCAGGCCCGCTGTTGACGGCGAAATCGAATACCGCGTGATCGACGCCATCGGGCAACTCGGCGCCGAGCACAGCGTCCCAGTAGAAGCGGCGATAAACGGTGGCGACCTGCGCGTCGCTGATCGCGCGCAGATCCGCCTTTGTCGCGCCCGCCTTCACATAGCGGCGGAAGCTGGCAAGCGTCACGCCCTTCATGGTGGCGCCGCCAGGATCAGACGGATTGTCCGACCACCCGCCTTCCGATTTGAGAACAAGCGCAAGCGCCCGCGCGAAGTTGCGGTCCATGGTGTTTCCTTTCCTCATTGAACTATGGTCGGGGGAGACCGTTGGAGGAACCTCACGGTCTAGGAAATGCGAGGCGGGAAGCGCGGGCGCTTCAGTCGATGAGCGATGCGATGATCAGGAAGTCCGCAGTCGGAGAAAACCTTGAACCGGGCAAGCCGTGGATATGAGTCACGCACCTTGCCAGAGGCAGGGCCGGCGCGTTTACTTTCGGCTGCTGATTCCAGCTCGTAAGGAACCGAGATGATCTTGGAAGCTATTCGGAACGTGCGCGATGTTGGCTTTGAAATTCTTACCGCCGGCAGAAGAACGGTAACAGTCCGGAACATCACGCTGTCTTTGGATGGCGTTTCCCGCCGCATGCGGTACGTGATGGCCAGAGGTTACGAGGATCAAGATGCGGCTCTTGCTTTGCGCTTCCTGAGTCGCCACGACAAGGTTCTGGAGGCCGGCAGCGCGATCGGCTTCATGGCGTTGAACTGCATGATCGACATCGGCATCGATGACTACTGCATGGTCGAAGCAAACCCTCGCCTAGAGGCATCCATCCGCGAGAATTTTCGCCTCAATGGGATAAGCTTGCCCATTCTTAGGACCGTCGCTGTAGGTCCGTCCGACGGTTCTATCAGCTTCGGTATAAGCCGAAATTTCTGGTCGTCCAGCGCGTTGCCTCGAGACAACGAAGTCGAACGACTCACAATACCTATGCTCTCAATCCCGACAATCGTTTCAGACCTGCCGTTTAGGCCAACCGTCTTAATCATGGATATCGAAGGCGCCGAAACGAGCATTCCGCCAAACCATTTTGAGTTATTTGAAAAACTCATCATCGAGTTCCACCCCAAATTGACCGGCCCTGCCGAAGCGCTGGAGTTGGAGCGGAACATAACCAGGCGTGGATTTACAGAGTTTGGCCGAACTGGGGGAACAATCGCGTTTATAAAAGGCGCAGTGATAGCCGATTCGAGGTGAGACAGCCGTGAGACCAATTGCTTTCATTGCCATTGCCGTCGGACTTGGAGCTGTCATGACTATCGGCGTCCTAACATTCGCTACTCCCAAGGCTCCCAAAGCCGTGCCGAAGCTGGCAGAAATAAAGGACATCAAAGGTCGACTGACCGTGCTCACCGCTAGTTCGTTCGAGGTGAATGGCACTTCCATCGTTCTCTGTGGAGTTAGGCCATCAGGTACGACGTCTGCGGAAAAAGTAGCCCAGAGCGTTAGGCTTTCTTATGAAAATGCCTATGTGAAATGTAAGCCTGTTGGCGGCGGCACCCCATGCGATGGGAAGACGGTGGCAACCTTGGGTAGATTTGTCGTAGCGCAATGCAAGATTAACGGGGCGCTTGACTTGGCAACGGCGTTGACAGACTCCGGCATTCTTTGCGGGACAATCCCTACGTACAAGTCCTGCTAGAACCATGTCGCACTATTACGCAAAAACGCAAAGTATTCCCATTGCGACGCAGTCGACTTTTGCTGAAAAACTGAAGACAATTTACGCCGCCTCTGCCGTCATCGCAATGAGTCTGCAAAGTGTCTATCTGCCTCAATTCGGGGTAGCCGCCTTTTGCTACCTCGGGCTTCTCATGCTGATCCCGCTATTAAATGCGCCGGTCAAGGCGAATTCTTTTTGGATCGTTGCTTTCCTACTAGTCGGGATGTGCGGAACTTTCACCGAAGATGGCGGCACTAAAGCAGTCCTAGGCACTATTGGCAGCAGCTTGGCTCTCATCCTCGTTCCAGCTTGCTTTGCCAGAGACAGTCGTCCTTTGTTGGTTGGTTTGCGATGGGCGATCGCTGCGCACGCGCTTATGGTCCTGTTCCAGATTTTCTATTTCGTGGCGTTCCGAACTTATTTTGACCCGCTTGCAAGTCTTGGCCTTGGTGATCAGACGGTCATGAGTAAGAAAGGACTTGAGCTTGCCGTCGGCAGAGTGCCGCGCTTTGCAGGCTTGTCGAATGAACCGGGTACCCATTCGACTATGATCGCAAGCCTGCTTGCTGGCGAGTATGCCCTCTCGCGCAAGCTCTCTAAGGTCTCAATTTTAGGCATTCTTTCAGCGATCGCGACGATGTCGCTGGGCGGCATGATGTTCGTCGCAATGTTCTGCGGAATTGTTGGGCTCCACCAATTTTTTGCCGTTCGAAGATGGAGGATTCTTGTCGCCGCCGGCGGCATAGCGCTGCTTTCAATCACTATATATTGGGCATTGCTGAATCTTGAAACAAGATCGCAACTCTATATCGAAGGCACGCAGCACGATCAGATGATGGAGTGGGCATTTTCCTACCAGCGGATAACGTTGTTTGGCCTAAGCGAAAATCAGATACCGATGTTCTTCACATTTGGCTATCTCGGCGTTGGCCTCGACTTTCTGCTCCGATACGGCTTATGGGCAGTTATAGGGATTGCCATGTATTTGTTGAGCTTGCCGCTCTTGGGCATTGGCCTGTCGATTGTGTTGTTGGCCACAAAATTGAAGCTGACGTATCCTCTAGTTTTCGTCATCCTCGCAACGATCAACTTAGGCATGACGCAGTACCCTTACGCAAAGTTGCGAATTCATCCTAGGCTTCGAAATCCCCTGACCAGCCGATAGCCGAACTGACAACCCACAGTCCTACCGTATAGGCCTCCAGGGTTACACGCTCGCCGGGATCGAGAATGAGATATTTGCCTGCACCGCCGCCCTTGATCGTGTCCGTCCCGTTGGGCTCGATGTTCATGACATGGGTTGCGTGTACTCCGGCAAAGCCGATCCGAAGGCCAGGCACGGCAGGCGGCAGCGTATGTGTGCACGTCGCGCCGGCGCCGTTGTTGTGGCAGAGTGCCCGGTTGTGAAGCCCGGACAGCGTTGTGTTAACGCTCAGATTGATCGGCACACTCGACGTCCCCTGCAGGCCGGGATTGTTGCCGCCAATAAACCTGGTCACGGTGCCGGCCGTGATGGAACTGCCGGTGCCATCGCCAACCCATTCCGTCATGTCAAAGCCATCGACCAGCATTTCGTCTATCGCGCCGCCGGTGGTTACCCGAAAGGCAACGCCAATGGAGGTCGGGTTCTTCAGGGCGATGTCCCTGAGACTGGCTTTGCGCAGCCGTTGGCCCACCGAAAGATTGAACCGGACGCCATGCGACTGGGTGTTTCCCCTGATGCCAGAAAGGCTAAGGCTCGCCGGTGTCACTACGTTCGCAACGACAATGGCGTCGGTCGAGCAGTTCATCAACGTGCCCGGGCCGATCGCAAGTGGCGTCTGGTAGGGCGCGGCGATTACGGCTGTGGCACCTGACGTTCCGCCCGTGATAGTCTCGCCAGCCCGAAAGATGCCGGCCGAACCGCGCACATAGATGCGCTGGGTCGCGCTGTTTGCCGTTTTGGCAATCGCAGAGGTGCCTCCAGTGATTGTTTCAGCGGCCTGAAACGTTCCGCTTATCGGCAAGACCCTCAGCACGTTGGCAAAGAAGTCGACCAAGATGCCCGTCGCGCCGGATGAACCGCCTGTCACCGTCTCACCGAGTTCATAGTCGAGGGTTGAACCGGTAATGACGATTTCAAAATGTTGGAACCGCAGGGTTCCGGTCGAGCCAGAGGTGCCGCCGCTGATCGTTTCGCTAATCGCAAACGATCCAACTTGCGAGCTGAGGGCGAACTGATATTCGCCGTTTGGTTCCAATTGCAGGGCTGTGTTGTAGCGATCGATGTACCAGTTATCGAGCCGGCCCGACTGAATCTGAACGCCGAAGACGTTACCGGCAGAACTACCGGAGAGCCGGTTGCCGATTGCCTTGACATTCGAAATGACGATCTCGCTGTTGGCGTCAGTCGCAGCTACGCCAATCAGACAGTCATTCGCCACCACGTTAGTTATGATCCCTCGCGGATCTCGCGCACCGGTCATCTCCACCCAGACACCGGCGGAGGGGCTGTCGAGATGTGCATCGGCGAAAACCCCGTCGACCAACACGTCGGTGGTGTTTAGATTCCCCGTATAGGTCAACACGACACCGTCGCGTTTGCACTTCGCCGACCGGATGTTGCGCAGGATCGGCTTGCGGACGCCGGCCACGTAAACCGTGTCGCCAAACTCGCCGCCGGTTGGCGTGACGATGTTATAGCCGTCAATGTCCTCAATCGTCGGGCTGTCGACACAGAGCGCCATCACACCGGCAAGGCCGAGATTACGGACTTTCACGCCGCGGATTGTCGGCCGCTTCCGGCGTGCACCAGTGGAGAGGCCGACGCGAATACCGATAGAAGCCTGGTAGCCGGCATGTGATCCACCATCAATCGTGAGGTCCCCGTCTATCAGGACGTCATCGGCAGCGATATCGATGACGGGATGGTGGCCGGTAACGGCACCGACTGGCGCGCGCAGGATCAGGGCAGAGCCGCCCAGGCATTCGACGCGCTTCTTCGCTGTCGAGATCGTATGGTTGCCGTCGGTCTGGTAGGAGCCGTCAATCAGCACATGCGGATAGCTGCCCGCGAGCAGTGCACTGATAGCAGCCGTGGCATTCACACCGCCACCACGCGCCCCGAGCATTGATGCCGTCACCGGGGTTGAGGCGAGCGTATAGCCTGTTTTCGTCATGCCATCGCTCAGCGTGATCACCAAATCCCCGACATTCGTTCCATTCTTGCGGTACACAGCGCCGCTGCCTGCCACCTGAGAGCTGTCGTAGAAGGCGGTGCGGATGTATGTGGGCGCAACCGCCGGCGAGTATGCCTCCGCAGTCGCCTTTGTCGCGAATTGCGGATCGAGCACGGTCGTCATGGCGCCCGTCGCTACGTCCGCCGCGGCCTGGGCCTGGTCGATGATGCCTTGCGCGGCTGCCTGGATATCGCCGACGGTGTCGTCGGACTGGTAGAACGACAGCACAATGTCGTCGGTGCCGATCACAGGGTTCAGCGTCTGGAAGGCGAAGCTGCACTCACCCCGTCAACCATTTTCTGAGAAAAAATTCCTAGTCTGGTCGAAACTCCCGCGCTGAGCGACGCTGGCAAAGCGCATAAAACCCTGCTTTTGCCGGCGGCTGGTCATAAGCCGGCAGGTGTGAAATCATTCGTCGAAGCTCATGGAATGATTCCCGTCGCACGGCCTTGTGGGAGAGGACGATGGACAGACCAGCCATGGCATCCGTGTTCAGGATGCGACATGCACCAGCCACGGTTTCCGGCGTGTGCAGCACCGGCCAGGGTCAGGCCGATCCAGTCATCCGCGTGCATTCGCTGGGCGAAGCCATCCGTTTCGTCGCCAACGCCTACCCCCAATACGACGTCGGCGCCGTCGCCATCAGCTGTGGGGATGTTTCGATCGGCAGCCTCGGCAACCTGGAGGTCAAGGCGCTGTGGCGCGAATATGGCGAACGGCTGACGCAGGAATAGGCGTTCGCCCGCAGACTTTCTGGAGCGGAAATGCCGCTCGTGCGTTTCAACCCCAGCCACGGGAGCAATCGCCATGAATGTCGCCAACCTGCAACTCGAAGGCCTGTTGATGGCCGTCGCCTCGATCAATCGTCTCCTGGTTCAAAAGGGGGTGCTGACGGCGGAGGAAATCGACCTGGCCCTGCGCAAGACCGAGGCCGGCGAAACCAACGAGGAACGATCCGAAGGCATGTCCGCATCCAGCCGCGACGCCGTCAACTTTCCGATCCGGCTGCTGGAACTCGCCAACCAGTGCCAGCCGGAGGCGGAGCTGCCGTCCTTCTCAAAGCTGGCCCGCATGGTCGGCAAGATAAAGGAACCCTACAACGACCAGCTGTGAACGGTGCCGGCGGGCCGGCATGCGTCCGCGGTGGCCCACTGCCCTCGCCTCAAGCCCTGCCCGGCCATCCCAAATTGAGCGAAAGCACCTTGCCCGGTCCATGTACCGCCGCAAACAGCAGTCCGGCCAGGAACGAAAAATGGTCGATGAAGAAGCCGAACTCGGCCTGGTTGCCGGCCCAGTGGCTGGGTCCGTGGAAGGCAAGGGCCAGGAACAGCACATAGGCGGCGGCGACAAGGGCCGCCTGCGTGAAGAAGGCGCCGGTCAGGAAGCACAGCACCAGCGCGACTTCCAGGATCGCCGCGCACCAGGCCAGGAACAGCGGAAACGGAAAGCCGGCGGCGGCGATATAGCCGGCGGTGGCCGCCATGCCCATGAATTTGAACGTCACCGCCATCAGGAAGACGCCGGCGAAAATCAGCCGGGCGATGAGAAGGGCCGCGGTCTGCCACGGCGATTGAGTGATTTGCGACGACATGCTCGTTCTCCAGCTTTGCAGGTTGCTCGCTCCTAGGACGCGCGACGGACGCCAGATCCGACACACCAGGCCAATTTTTCTCGACAGGGCGCTTGCCGCGGGTCGAAGCAGGCTTCGAAGCCTCACACCGACGGCAAGGAGCGATCTTCGGTTTGCCGGCCGACGGTATAGCGTTGCTCGCTCAAAGGGGGAAACGGACATGGCCAAGGCATTGACCATTGGCGCACCGCGGCATCCGGCGATGAGCACCGCCTACGAACAGGAATGCAGGGATATGCTGGCTCCGCATCTCGACGCCCTGCTCCGCAAGGTCGAGGCTGCCGGCTGGGACCGCGGGCAGGCCACCTCGGCGCTCATGTATCTCGCCGCGATGCGGCTGAAGCCGGCCTGACGACACGCCGGCCCGAACGGCTTTCCGGCGCATCGCGCGATTGAAACTTGTTGGTAATCACGAATGTGATATTGTTAGCCGGGGCTAATGCAGCGGTGTGCCGGTGCAGCAATTTTGGGTGGGCTGAAATTTGCGAACAAGCGTCAGGTTTGGGGCGATACCTCGTGGCGTGGGGTCGGCGACGCTGGAATGCAGCGGCTGCGGCGGCGCTGGCCAGGTCTTCCAATGTCCGCGCTGGACGAGTTCCAACGGCCATTGTTGCCCTGCCGGCACCCACCGGCGCGGCTGCCCCGGCCTCAGCGCGGCATGCTCCGAATGTGACGGCGACCACGCTGCCGACGCCGACCCGATGCGGCCATCGGCCTGATACAGGCCGGTTGCAGCCTGGCCGTGTCGCCTGGTGGAACCGGCGGCGCCGATCTGTGTTATGTCGTGTTGATCGCGGGCGCCGAAGGTTGCGCGTTTCCCCGACAACAGAAAGCGAGGCCTGAGATGGCTGACGACAAGTCGAAGACGAAACAGGACCGCAAGCAGGTCTCGGGCGAAGAGCCCTACGAGGTTGCCGCCTTTGCCCGCAAATACGGCATTCCGCCAAGCGAGGCACAGACCATCATCAAGCGCTACGGACCCTCGCGCAAGAAGCTCGACGCCCATATGGCGGCCCGCGGCTAGCCGAAACCATTTCGCCTGGGCGGCGTTGAAGACGCTGCGGGCCGTGTCAACCGGGCCTGGTGGTACGGTGAACAGGATGTCTTTTTCCCGGTTTCTCATCCTGGCCAACGAAACGGCAGACGAGCATCTGTCCCACCCGGCCCGCAGCGCCACGCATTGAGGGAGGTCGTCATGTCCGACACCATACGCAGGACCGGCAGCTGCCTGTGCGGCGGCGTGCAGTTCGAGGTTCACGGCGCGCCGCTGCGCGTCGGCCTGTGCCATTGCAAGGATTGCCGCAAGGCCGGCGGTTCGGTCTATTCGGCCTTTGCCATCTGGCCGCGCGAGGCCTTCGAGACCACCGGCCTCGTCAGCTCCTATGGCACGCGCAGCTTTTGCCCGACATGCGGCGGCCGCGTCGCCTGGGTCGACGACAACGAGGCCGAGGTGGCAATCGGCAGCCTCGACATCGCGCCGACCGATCTCGTGCCCGAATATGAATTGTGGACCTCCAGGCGCGAGACCTGGCTGCACGCTTTGCCAGGCGCCGAACAGTTCGAGCATGACCGCCCAGCCACGTACAACGCCGAAGCGCCGACGCCGAGATCGCTGTCGGACATCGACGCAGAGATTTGATCTCCGGGCAAGGGAACCCTGCCCTGCCGCCGACGTTACCGGACGCCTCTCACGCATGTCGCCCGGCGACTTGCGGCAATCATGGAGACGACCGTTGAACGACAAGATGTTTCCCCGCCCCATCAGGCTGAAATTCGCGCCTGAGCGCGAGCGCATCATCCGCAGCGCCTGGGAAGGCCTGGAATGCCTCGGCGACTGGCCGGCTGGCCAGGGACGGCGCTACCGGGCGGCGTTGCGCAGCTGCCGCGATGCGCTGGATGGCTGGACGCCGCCGGAAAAAGCGATGCGGGCGGTGATCGACGCCGCGCGCGAAGCAAAACTCCTGCAGTAGTTGGAAAACAGGACATGTCTGAGCTCATTTTGCCCACACCGATGCGGATCAAGCCGCATGGGTCGGACACGATCCGCGACGTCGCCACGCTCAGGGATGCCAGCGAAATCCTGATCGATTGGCGGCAGGCCAAGCGCGGCCCGTTCTACCAGGCGGCGCGCGAGAAGGTCGAAGCCGCATTGGAAACCCAGAGAGGCGCCGCCGAGGCGCAGGAAGCGTTCGCAGCGCTCTGCAGCCACGCCGGCGTCTTGGTGCGGTAGGTGTCAAAGGAAGCAGACGTCGTGCCTCGCCTGCTTTGTCATTTCGTTGGAAGCTCGCCCTGGACAATCGGCTGAGAGGTTTCGAATCCAAAGCTCTTCGGCACCAGAAGAATCAATGCAATCACGATGGCGATCGACGCAAGCAACGTGGCTGTGGCTGCAATATCTCTCACGATAATCTCTCCAAATTCCAAGTCGTGAGAAAAACGCTCCCGAGAAAACGAGGTTCCATTAGCTTGTGCGGTAATACCAGTGAGCCGGCGTTTATTGCTTCGGCGGCTGGGGTGGAACTTCACCCGGCTTGATCACCGGCGTCTTGCCTTCGTCGGGGGCCGGCGCCGCCATGCCCTGGTCTCCCGTCGGGGGCGGTTTCAGCACGCCGCCGCAGTCGTTGAGCTTCGCGGTCAAATTGCCGTCATCGGCTTGCTTTTCAGGCTGCTGTTTTGCCCCTTGCCCGGTCTGAGCCCTGCATTTGTCGGCCTGCGGCGCCTGGCTGTCGTTCTGCTGCTGGGCTGCGGCCGGCACTGCCAGCGCCAGCATAAGGCCGAATGGCATGATGGCGAGAGTTCTCATCCCTGCCTCCTTCTTTCTTTCACGGTCGCCCGCGGCGACCTTCCCTTCACAGGGACAACGCCTGTCGACGAAAAAGGTTGGCCGCGTCGCCGGGCGGCATTGCAACCAAACCCGTTCGCCGGCCGTTGCGCGTGCCGGAGGCGGTCATGTTCGAAGGTTTTCAAGGCGCGGAAATCGACACCGGCGATGCCGGCATATTCTGCCTGCGTGCCGGGACCGGGCCGCCATTGCTGTTGCTGCACGGCTTTCCGCAGACGCATCTGATGTGGCGCGACATCGCGCCCGCTCTGGCCAGCCGGTTCAGCGTCGTCTGCGCCGATTTGCGCGGCTATGGCGGCAGCTCCTGTCCGGCGTCCACTCCGGACCACGCACCCTATGCCAAGCGCGCCATGGCGGACGATTTGGTGAGGCTGATGGAGAAGCTGGGTTTCAGCAGCTTCATGGTCGCCGGCCATGATCGCGGCGGGCGTGTCGCCTACCGCATGGCGCTCGACCATCCGGGCAGCATCGACAGGCTCGCCGTCCTCGACATCGTGCCGACCGCGGATGCCTGGGACCGCGCCGACGCCAGGCTGGCGCTGGGCTATTGGCCATGGTCGCTGCTGGCGCAGCCCGAGCCATTGCCCGAAAAGATCCTGTCCGGCGCCGCCGAGGCGATCGTCGACAATGCGCTCAACGGCTGGGGCTCACAGCCATCGGCGTTTCCAGCCGAAGTGCGTCGGGCCTATGTCGAGGCCCTGCGTACGCCTGCCCACGCCCATGCCATCTGCGAGGAATATCGGGCGGCAGCCACGCTCGACCGCGAGCATGACCATGCCGACAAGGCAGCCGGCCGGCGCATCCGCTGCCCGCTGCTGGCGCTATGGAGCGGTCAGGGCGCGTTGGCGGATTGGTATGCCGGCGAAGGCGGGCCGCTGGCGCTGTGGCGCGGCTGGGCTGAGGATGTGCGCGGCCAGGCGATGCCGGGTGGACACTTCTTCCCCGAGGAGGACCCGGCGCGGACGGCCGATCTGCTGGCCGGCTTCTTCAGTGAGACCGGTCACCGCATCTCCGCGCGATCGGAGTTACCTTCGCCCTCCCCTTGATGGGTCAGGACGTTTCGGTTTCAGGCAGGTCAGCGCCGAGCTGCGGAACGATGATCGAATCCAGCGGCGCCGTCAGCGACCAGCTGAGATGGCCCGGGCTGCGATCCAGCACCGCCAAGCCGTTCAGCGATTGCGGCGCGACCCGTTGCAGGACGACGGTGCCGAAACCCTTGCGCGTGCTTTCGTCTTGCCGCCCCCCGGGCCGCTCTCCCTCACGCACCGGCATCGTCTCGTCCCAGAGCAGATGGATTTCCAGCTTGTCCGAAGCGCCTTCGACGATCCGCCAGGTGATCTCCAGCCGCCCGGCCTCGCTCGCCAGCGCGCCATATTTGGAAGAGTTGGTGCCGAGTTCATGGAACGCCATGCCGAGATTTTGCACGGCATTCGGCTGCAGGGTCAAAAGCGGTCCGGAAAGCGATACCCGCGCCTCGTGGCCGAACGGCTTGAGCTGCTCCTGGGCAAGGTCGAAGAGGCTGGCGCCGGCCCATTCCGAGTTCACCAGCAGATCGTGCGACCGCGACAGCGCCATGATGCGGGAACGGATCATCTCCTCGAACTCGCGCGGATCGGTCGAGCGTTTGCTGGTCTCCCGGATCATCGAGAGTATCACCGCGAACTGGTTCTTGACGCGATGGTTCACCTCGCGGAGCAAAAGCCTGATCCGACGCTCGCTCTCCTTGCTGGCGGTGATGTCGCGGGCGATCTTCGATGCGCCGATGATCTCGCCGGACGCATTCCTGATCGGCGAAATGGTCAGCGACACGGCGATGAGGCCGCCATCCTTGCGCCGGCGGATAGTCTCATAGCTGGCCAGGAGTTCGCCCTTGCGAACCCGGCTGATGATGTCGGTCTCTTCATCCTTGAGATGATCGGGGATGAGCATGAGCACGGAGCGGCCGACGGCCTCTTCGGCGGTGTAGCCGAACATGCGTTGCGCCGCCGCGTTCCAACTGGTGATGATGCTGTTCAGGTCCTTGCTGACGATGGCGTCGAAGGACGAATCGACAATCGCCGCCAGCCGAGCGTGGGCAGTGATTTCGAGCAGGCTATCGACGCTTGCCAATTCTGTCATTGCCCCGTCGTGGCCCCACCTTGCCGCCTCCCGCCAGCGTCCGGGCATGCGTGAGGATTTCCCTCGTGCCAGAAATGCCTGACCGGGCATTTTGGTTGCAGTCGGTGCGCAACATTCCGCATTTGCGGTCGCGGACACGCATGTCACGATAATGCCCGGCCCTCCATCTCGGCAATGCCTCTGCGGCCGTAGATGCCGATCCAGTCGAGCTGCTGTAAGCTCGGTGACCGCTTCGCCCTGTCCGTCTTATCGGCCTGCTTTTTCGGAGCCAGCGTCGTTGGGCGGCGCAACGGGCACTGCATCGGCGTCGGGATTCCTTTGCGGACAGTCCTCGTAGCTGTGGTCGCGTCCGCCGCAGAAGGAACAGCACATGGCCTCGCGATCCCCGCTTCCGGGCCGCCATTGCGGAGTTTTGTAGGGCTTCCTGCCATCCATCCCCAGCAATGCACGACGGACCATTTGGTTGCGCTGCCACAGACGGCGAGCCGGCGGTTGCGGAACCACCCGGCGGGATGCGAGTTTCGGCCGATATGTCCATTCGAGGAACAGCCATGCCAATGCGCCGAATTGCCTTGACGGCAGCGATCCTGCTGGCCGCGACCGGCCTCGCCGAAGCCAGGCCCGACACCCGCACGATGAGTTGCGACCAGCTCCGGCAACTGCTCCAAAGCCGCCATGCCGTGGTGCTGACCACAGGCCCCAACACCTATGACCGCTATGTCAGGCAGTTCGGCAACGAATGCGACTGGCCGGAGGTGCCGATGTCGGCCTATGTCCCGACCCGTGACGGCAGCTGCCCGGTCTACCGCTGCGAGGAACCTGTCACCAACTTTCCGGACTGACACCGCGCTTCCAATCGGCTTTGCCGCCGCAGTGCGTTGATCCCGGCGCGCGAACCGGCTAGGGGTGGGGCGCAACGTGCATTTTCCCGCTTCGTCTAATGGTAGGACAGCGCCCTTTGAAGGCGTGAATCGAGGTTCGAGCCCTTGAGCGGGAACCAGCAACCAAGCGCTTGGCTGGTTCGAAGCCGCGCGCAGACTGGCCAGCCAGCTTCAGCACATTAGCGCGCGCTTGTATTTCACTCGAAGCAGGATCATCATCCAGGCCGTCAGTGGCTTGAAGGGGTACAGCGCATGGAACTGAGTTGCTTTGACGGGGGCGTCCTTGCGTCGACGATGTCCCTGAACGTCACGGCGGTTTTCATGATATTGGCCGCATTTGCCGCATTTCGGCTGGTTGCAATGTCAGGCGAAGGTTCTGTCGACCAACTCCAGACGGCGTAGCCGGCAGAGAACCTCCCGTGCAGGAGAACGGCATATGGCCGCGAGAAAGGTGATAGCCGTCAAGGACTGGTCTTGCGGCATGAGCGACGAGCTTGGCCGCGTCGTGCTGACCATCAACCCGACCGAGGGTGAGCCCATCCTGGTTTTGATGACAATTTTCCAGGCGGCAAGGATGGCCGGGGAATTGCGGGCGCCGAAACTCGTCTCCATACCCCGGTGATGCCACGCCCCTGGCAAGGCGGATCAAGCTCGCCGGGGCAGCCCCAACGCCCCCAGCGGGCCCTGTTGCTCCGTTACGATGAACAATGGAGCAATTAGTGTTTTACGGATCTGGGCGCCGTCAAGTTGCATCCGGCTCCTGAAACCATTTCGCGGACCCCGCGTTGACCACCGGGCCGACACAGGAGACATCTCATGACCGTCAACTGCCGCATATCGATCGACAACCGGCCGGAGGCCACGGACGCGGTTTTTCAGGCGGTTCCGCGGATCGGCGAAAGCGTTGCGCTGTCGATCGATGGAACCACGCAGGATCTGCGGGTATCGCGTGTCGTGCACGTCACCAATGGCAGCCTGGAAGGTGCCGCGATCGTCGTCGAAGTGACGACCAACATCCTCTGAATCGAGAGTTATGGTCCGCTGGGCCGGCCGGCACCGCGTTGCGGCGACCGGCAGCCTGAAAGGACTGGAGCGGCTCACGCGCGGTGACCCGCTACTCCTTGCCGCTTTCGGAAATGCCGTTGCCGCCGGCGGTTGGCAGGATGCCGAAGTCTTGCGACTTCGCCCCTTGCTCCGCCGTCAGGAAGCCGTCCGAGGCAAGCCCGCGCCGCAGCAATTCCCTGACCGCGGCCGAACGGCTCGGCATACGCTTGTCGAAGCGCCAGTTTTCCAGCGCAGCCAGCTCGTCTGACGTCAGCATGATCTGCAACCGTTCCGGGCGTTCCAGTTCAGTCATCGCGCTCCCTCGCTCAGGATCCCGATACCTCGAATGAGTATTCAACTCGCTTACCTAATAGTTAGGAAAGCGCTCCTAGCGCGTCAAGACCTCGCGATGAGTGAACTGCTTCTCATGCGCATGATGAGCCTGATGGTATTCGGCGTAAGGCGCATACTTGCATAACTATGCTAACTAGCTGATTTGTTTAGATATTATTTAATTCGTGACTTGCCAAGACGAAGCCTCTGCCGCATTGTGCAACCTGAACAGAAAACCGTTCCCTTTGGGAGGTTTCGATGCGGTATGATTACTCGGCGCGACTGCGCGATGACGTCCGTTCAGCGGTCCAGATCGCCTTCAGGAAGACCGGCATCGTCAGTATCACGGCGGTGGCGGAACATGTAAGGGTCAGGAACCTGGCCGAAAACATCGCCCTCGAGGACGTCGAATACCTTGTCTTCCAGGCAGCCCAGCTGATTGGCGCCGCAATTGAATTCGACGGGCTCACCAATTTCGACGGCGTGGCTGGCCTGTTCGTGGATGGTCTCGGTGGCGACGATGGCGGGCGGATGATCGCCCAACGCGACGGGCCTGGTCCGGCCACCCTGCAGTAAGACGGTACCGGCTGAACAGGGGGCCTTCTCAAAAGGCCGCCCTGCTGTTTCTGAACCGGGTGATGACCGGAGCCGTTCCGTCAGGCAGAGCCGGCGATTTGTGAGGCGAAGTCGCGATAGGGACGCGGAGGGCGGCCCAGAAGCGCGGTCAGGCGCTCGACGTCGCCGGCCTCGGGCAGCATGCCGTCGGTCAGGAACCGTTCGCCCATCAAGCGCATGTCGTAGGCCATCCAGGCAGGCAGGAACTGCTTGAGATTCTGCTCGAAACCTTCGGTGTTGTCGCCGCCGTAGCTGATCGGCCGGGCGAGCACGTCGGACCAGATGGCCGCGATATCCGTCCCGGTCAGTGTCTGCGGACCGACGAGGTTGATCCGCTCGAGCGCAAGCGGCTCCGCGGACCGTTCGCGGCGCAGCAGCTCGAGAGCGGCGATCTCGGCGATATCACGCACATCGACCATGGCGAGGCCTTTGGCGCCGATCGGCATTGTGTAGGTGCCGTAGCCGGTGATGACGTCTTCGATCATCAGGTCGTTCTGGATGAAATAGGCCGGGCGCAGGATCGTAGCCTGGAAGCCCATCTGCTCGATCATTCGCTCGACGCCGAACTTGCCGGCGAAATGCGGCACGTTCACATACACGTCGGCATGGATCACCGAGAGATAGACGATCCGCTCGATGCCCGCCGATCGGGCGACATTCAGCGCGACCAAAGCCTGGGTGAATTCGTCCGGCACCACGGCGTTCAAGAGGAACAGGGTGGAAACGCCGGACATGGCTTTGCGCAGTGAATCGACATCGAGAAAGTCGCCTTGCGCGACCGATACGCCCGCCGGGAAGCTGGCTTTCGACGGATCGCGGACGAGAGCACGGACGTCGGCGCCGCGCTTGACGAGGTGCTCGACGACTTGGCGGCCAACATTGCCTGTGGCGCCGGTAACGAGGATGGTCATGGAATTTCTCCTGTTGGGTTGCTTGACAGGCCCAATATGTGTGGCTCACAAACACTCAAACAGACCGAAATTTTAGACGCACCGTCTCACTGGTGGAACACCTATGGATATTCTGGCCCTCACCGATTTCAACCTCGTTGCCCGCCATGGCGGTTTCGGCAAGGCGGCACGGGCCACCGGCCGACCCAAGGCAACCCTGTCGCGGCGCGTTGGAGACTTGGAGAGCAGCCTTGACCTGCGCCTGTTTGAACGGGGTGCGCGTAACCTGAAGCTGACCGAGGAAGGACGGGCGCTTTTCGAGCGGACGGGGGCGTTGCTTGCCGAACTGGACGAGACGGCCGCGGCGATCGCCTCGGGCGGTCAAAGACCCAAGGGGAGACTGCGGATCAGCGCGCCCCTGCTTTTTTCTCAGACCGCGATGGGGAGGATCGCCGCGGGATTTGCCCTCAAATTTCCGGAGGTGAGGCTGGAGGTCACGACGGAGGACCGGGCTGTGGACATGATCGAGGAAGGCTACGACCTGGTGATCCGGGTCAACCCGGATCCCGACGAAAGCTTGGTCGGACGGGCGTTTCTCCGCGACCGGCTGGTCGTCGTGGCGAGCCCTCACCTTCCTCGCACCGGTGGACCGGCCCCTGCCGTTGCGCGCGGGAAAGGCGAACGGCAAACATGGCACGTGAAGACCGAGGGTGGCCGGTCGACGATCAAAATCGAGCCGGTCCTCGCTTTGGGAACGCTCATTATGGTGCGCGATGCGGTGCGAGCGGGGGTCGGTGCGGCACGTCTTCCCATTTCGTTGGTGGCCCACGATTTGGCTGACGGCACGTTGGTGAATTGGGGGGACATCGACGCCCCTGAGATCGCTCTTTGGACGCTCTACCCCTCCCGGCGGCTGCTCAGCCCGCGCGTGTCGGCGTTCCTGGATTTTCTGAAACAGGCCTTCCCGAACGGGACGCCGGACGAACTGGCCGCCTATATCGGCAGGTGATGCCCGGCTGCTTTCGCCGGCAAGAACTTTTATTTCTGGCGGAAGGAGTTTGCGGTGGAACAAGTTGGGGCGACGGCAATTACCTTGTCGCCCTACAAGAGGAGGACGCCGTGAAAGACTTGCGCAGTCTCCTTGCCGAACTGTCAGCCAACTGGCTCAAGCGCCGCAAGGCGCAGGCGCCCACGACCGTGAACACGGTCAAACCCCGCCCTGCCGACCAGGCGACGCGGCAACGCGCCGCCCACAAACCCAAAACACCGCCCACCCGCGACGTCGCCTCGAACATGTGAGCCCCGCGGACAATGTGGGGCCCAATGCCGCTGGGGGGTATCGGCAATCTATCACGCCAGATTGATTGGTAGCGACGAAACCTTGAGCGGCCATAAGCGTTTATTGCTTCAGCCCAATTGAGGTGGTTCCAATGCAAACGGCATGGTTCTCCAAACCTGTGGCGGTTTCGGTCGGCGTCACCGGTTCCATCCATCATCTGTCCAACACACAGCAGGCCATTGATTTGCTCACCACACATTGGCGTGACGCAGGCAGCCCGAAGCATCGGTCCGCACTGCGCGCCTGCCAGCGGGCGACGAGCGGCGATGTTGCCCCCGACGTCGCCAGGGCGGCGCTCGTCGAAGCAGCGCGCGAAGCCCACATCCTGATCGAATAGCCACATCCTTATCGAATAGCCACATCGTGATCGAATAGGCGTATCGATTGAACCTGCTGACGCTATAATCGCTGCGCCCCCTCCGGAGAACGCCTGCCATGACCCTGAAAACACGCAAGCTCGGCAGCCAGGGGCTGCAGGTCTCGGCCATCGGCCTCGGCTGCATGGGCATGAGCCAGTCCTATGGCCCGGCCGACGAGGCCGAATCCATCGCCACGCTGCACCGTGCCATCGACCTCGGCTGCACCTTCCTCGACACCGCCGAAGTCTATGGCCCTTACGACAACGAAGCCCTGCTCGGCCGGGCATTGAAGGGCAAGCGCGACCAGGTGACGATCGCCACGAAATTTGGCTTCCGCATCGAAAACGGCAAGCAGACCGGAACCGACAGCCGGCCCGAGCACATTCGAGAGGCGGTGGAAGCCTCGCTCGGCCGCCTCGGAACCGACCGTATCGACCTGCTCTACCAGCACCGCGTCGACCCGGCGGTGCCGATGGAGGATGTCGCGGGCGCCGTCGGCGAACTCGTCGCGCAAGGCAAGGTGCGCTTCTTCGGCCTGTCGGAAGCGGGTGCAGCCAACATCCGCCGGGCGCATGCCGTGCATCCGGTGTCGGCGTTGCAGAGTGAGTATTCGCTGTGGGAGCGCAATCTGGAGCCGGAGATCATCCCGCTGCTTGGCGAACTCGGCATCGGCCTGGTGCCGTTCTCGCCGCTCGGCCGAGGGTTTCTCACCGGCCAGGTCAAGCGTGCGGAAGACTATCCCGACGGCGATTATCGCCGCAACGACCCGCGCTACCAGGGCGAAAACTACGACGCCAATGTCGAGGCGGCCGCCAAGGTGAGCGACATCGCCGCTGCCCGCGGCGTCAAGCCCGGCCAGGTCGCGCTGGCCTGGCTGCTGGCGAAGGGCGACGGCTTTGGCATCGACATCGTGCCGATCCCCGGCACCAAGCGCAGAAAATACCTGGAAGAGAACGTCGCCGGCGCCGCTATCAAACTCGATGCCGCCGAGATGGCCGCGCTCAACGAAGCGCTCGCGCCGGGAAAAATCTCCGGCCCGCGCTATACCGAGCGGGGCATGGCGATGGTCGACCGGTAGGGGGCGCCTGCTCCAGCGTCCGCGACAATCTCGCCAAGCTCGTTCCGAATAGTGATGCTAACGAAAGCCCAGATGCTCCCGATAGCAGTGGGTTTCCACGGTGAACCTGCCGGCGACATCATCCGGCAGCCAAAGTGCGTCTTCGAAGCTGCGGTTCAAGCGCCATCCTTCGCGGGCATAAAATCTCTGCGCGCGGACATTTCCCGCCGTGCAGAAAAGCTCGGCCTCCGCCACGCCCTGTTCGCACAAGAGATGCTCGGCATAAGACAGCAGATCGCGGGCGGTTCCGCTTCCCCGTGCCTGCGGGCTTACATAGAGTTTCACCACCTCCGCCCCGTTTATCGAGACGAAGCCAAGCAATCCATCGGCTGCCGCCACATGGAAGGCATCGGTGGATTGCTCCAGCCACAGCGCAAAATGCGCCGGCGTTCGGTACGCCAGGATTTCGGCTGGAACCAGATGCGCATGGGCATCATGCCAGCCCTGATGCCACAGTTGCACGATCGCCGACCGGTCGGCTTCCTGGGCTGGGCGAATTTCGAGCATTTCTCACCGCCGACGGGTAGCTAATTTCGTAAGGCCGCGCGGAGGGCCGCCTGGTTCCACCGGCCTTCAGCCGATTTCGGTCAACCCGCCGCTGCCGCGGTAACCTTCTTGGACGCGGCCCGCTGTCGCCGCATGCGCCGTTTGGCGACAAGCTTGAGCGCGACCGGCGGCTCGTTTGACAGCGCGCCCAGCACCGCGTCGACCATGCCATGCGCCACGAAATCCGCGTTCATGTCACGCGCCAGTTTGCCCGCCGTCTCCTTGTCCTCGCTGTCGGCCTCCGACCAGAACACGATTCCCACCCGAAGTGCGGCCTTCGCACGCTTCAGCCGGCGGACCAGAAAGCGGGCGTGCTTGATGGAATCCCGGTTCAGGAATCCGACCACGACGGTGTCGACGGTTTCGAGCTCAAGGCGGCGAATGCCGGCGGGTTCCATATCGGCAAAGCTGGCTTTCGACACCGTCGCGCCCTGGACCTCCAGCACCTGCGCCAGCATCGCGGCAGCGGCGTCGTCGAGCTCGCCACGCCCCCCGGCGCAAAGCACGGACATATCCGTGCCATCGGGCAGTTCGGTCTCGTCCTCCCCGCCGGGATCGTCATCGTCGCTCGCCTCTGCGGCCACGGGCGGCCCCTCCTCCTCGCCTGCCTCCTCCTGCGCGCTGTCGTCGAGATTGGCGACCAGCATCAGGGCACTGGCCGCCACCTGCCGCCTTTGCAAATCGCCCATGACGCCGCGCACACGGTCCTGTTCGCCCAGCAGAAGCGCCGGAATGGCAACCTTGTCATAGAATTCGACCAGATATTTCTCCTCCAGCATCTCCTCGGCATGATCGGTGGCTTCTTCCGGATCGCCGGCCAGCAGCCGCTGGTACAGGCGCGCATGGGGTTCGAGCACGGGCTCGTTGCCGAACAGCACGTCCAGGAATTCAAACTGCGGCACGTGCCTGCCCAGCACCACCAGGCAGACAGTGAGCGGCGTCGACAGGATCAGCCCGAGCGGCCCCCAGAGCCACGTCCAGAAAATCGCCGCGACGATGATCGCCAGCGGCGACAGTCCCGTTCGCGAACCGTAGAGCCAGGGTTCGATGACATTGCCGGTGATCAGTTCCATCACCACGAACAAGGCGGCTGTCCACAGCACGAGCGACCAGCCCGGTGCCACGGCCAGCGCCAGGAACAGCGGCAAAAGCATGCCTATGATCGGGCCGATATAGGGAACGAAACGCAGCGCCAGGGCCAGCAGCCCCCACAGCAGCGCATTGGGAATACCGAGGGCCCAGAGCCCGATCGCGATCGGTATGGCGTAGACGATGTTGACGACCAATTGCATCAGGAGATAGCGGCCCACCCGCTTGGCGGCATCCTGAAGCGCCTCGGTGGTGCGGTGGAGGTCGCCGTAGCCGACAAGCCGGATGAAGCGGTCGCGCAGATCCTCCCGCTCGAGCAGCATGAAGATGACGACGACAATGATCAGCCCGGCCGACCCAAGCGGGCTGATCAGCGGCCCGACGACATTCTGCAGGACCTGAAGCGGCCTTTCGTGCGCGACGATCTCGACGGGCACCGGCTCGCGCGGCGGCTTTTCCGGGGTGGCGACCGGCAGCGAGGGGTCTTGCCTGTCGATCTCCTGGCCGACCCGCTCGACCACCTTGCTCAGTCTGGCAAGGATCCCGCCGCCGACCCCGGTTTCCTTGAGCGAGCGGATCTTGGTCAGGATGTTGGTCTGGTAGACCGGGATGTTCTGCGCCAGTTCGCTGACCTGCGTGGCGACGATGAAGGAGAACAGGCCAAGCGCCGCGAAGGCGCCGAGCACGCTGGCGATGACGGCGGCAATCCGGGGAATGCCGAGCTTTTTTAGCGCTGCGACAAGCGGCGCCAGTGCGAAGGTCAGCAGCAGCGCGATGGCGATCGGCAGGAAAACCTCGCGCCCGAAATACAGTGCCGCCACTGTCGTGACGATGGCCGCCACATTGGGCAAAGAGGTTCGCGGATGGGGCGCGGCCGCTGAAAGGGTGTCCCCCAGCCCATCAGCCGGAGACGCCGTGCCGTTTCGACGATTGGCCACGTGATGCCTCCCTGCCAAATGCCATGGTCGGGCATATAGAGCGGACGTGCAACTTTAGCCAACGATGAAATACGCCTCGCTCACAGGCAATGATCCGGCCCGCACCGGCCGCTCCCCAAGGGCTAAATGGAAGTCAGGCTCGCCCGATCGGATCAGCGCGCCGCATGCCTGGCCAGCGCGTGCTCGATCAGCACGTCGATGGTCTGGCTGTAGCCGATGCCTGAGGCGGCAAGCGCCTTGGCATACATCGAGATGTCGGTGAAGCCGGGAATGGTGTTGACCTCGTTGACAAGCAGGCTGCCGTCGGTGCGCAGGAAGAAATCGACGCGCGCCATGGCTTCGCAGCCAAGCGCCTGGAACGCCTGCCGCGCCATATCCCTGGCCTTTTCGGCCACATCGGCCGGGACATCGGCGGGCACCTTGACCAGCGCGCCGTCGGCATCGAGATATTTGGCCTCATAGGTGTAGAAGCCGTGCTTGCCGGCCGGAATGATCTCGCCGGGCAGCGACACCGTCAGCGACCCGTCGGCGCGCCCCAGCACCGAGAACTCGATCTCGCGGCCCTCGACGAATTCCTCGATCAACACTTTGCCGTCGTAGCGGAAAGCCGTGTCGATGGCCTGCTCGAAGCCGTCCCTGTCATTCACCTTGCTGACCCCGAAGGACGAGCCCTGGCGCGCCGGCTTGGCGAAGAAAGGCAGGCCGAGCGTCCCGGCAATCTCCTGGAAGGAATGCTTGCCGTTTCGATGCACGGTGACGGAGCGGGCAACCGCCAGTCCCGCCTCGCGCATCAGCCGCTTGGCGACGTCCTTGTCCATGGCGGCGGCCGAGGCGAGAATGCCGCAGCCGACATAGGCGACATCGGCGACCTCGGCATAGCCCTGCACCGAGCCGTCCTCGCCGAACGGCCCGTGCAGCACCGGGAACACGACGTCGATGGGGGGCAGCTCAGGCTGCGTACCATCCCGCGACACCGCAACCAGCCGGCCCTTGCCGCCGGGCAACAAAGCAACCTCCGGGCCGTCTTCGGAGGCCGGCGCCCCTGCCGCCTCATCGCCGATCGCCGCGGCGCGATCGAGTTGTTGCAGCAGCCACCTGCCGCCTCGCGAAATGGCGATCGGCACGATATCGTAGCGCGTGCGGTCGATCGCCTTCAGCACATTGGCGGCCGAAAGGCGCGACACGTCGTGCTCGGCCGAACGCCCGCCATAGAGGATGGCCACTCTTGTCTTGTCGGTCATCGAAATCCCTCGACTGTCAAAAAATCAAATGGCGACGGCAATGCCGCGATTGGCAAAGAAGCGGTCGAAATCGGCCGGTGACAACACTGCGTCTGCCTGTGTGGCGGGCTCATGGCCGGACGGGTTGTGAAAGCGGAAACCTTCGTCGGATGCCGCGGTGATCAGCACCAGATGGCCGCCCTTCGAGGGCGGCTCACGCTCGGGCCAGCGGATCGAGCTGCTGACCGACGCGATGAAGAAGCGCGTCCGCTGCATGATCGCCGGAATGTCTGATGTGGCGACATTGGTCATCACCTCGGCGCGCAGGCCGAAAGCTTCCTTCACGAAGCTGACGAAGGGCGCGTAGATCAGCCCCTTGATCGATCTCTCATTGACGACATAGCCGCCATATAAGGTGCAGCGCCTGGCAAGCTCGATCGTCGGCACGATCTCGCCGCGGCTGGCCAGAATCATCTTAAGGCAGGCCATGCCGCAGATGTTGGCGGCCCAGATTGCGTATTCGTCGAGGGTCTCCGCCCCGGATCGCCTCCACAGCGGATCGCGCCTGAGCGCAACATCCGCGCCGTCGGCGAGCACGTCCAGCGTCATGTCAGGCGTTTCCCACTGGCTGAAAAACGGCACGGTTTCAGGCGGCGGGCTCATGCGGTCTCCTCGGTCGGCTGGTTCCATCTCGTATACGAGGATACGAGATGGATGAAAAGCCGTGACATTCAGTGGCGCGACCCAGAAGATGTCATCTTCCGTTTCGGTCAACCATCGCTGACATCCGGGGTTAGCGGAAGCCTCTCCCGCCTTCGTCATCCACAGGCGGAGCAGGAGCGAAGCTCCGTCGCGGAGACCCGAGGATGACGAACGTGGTGAATGCTGCGCGCCGCCTACTCGGCCTTCGCCCAGCCGAAAACCAGCCACGCATATTTCGATTTTTCGTAGGGTTCGACAGTGTAGGTCATCTGCATGTCGCCGTCCTTGGCGTAGATATCCAGCCGGGGCGCCGTATCCAGCTCGAGCCACGCCGAACTCTTGCTGAACGACCAGGTTCCGCACCAGACGCAAGGCCCCGACGTCGGATCTCCGGGCTGGTGAAAATTGTAGCGGCCGTCCGCCGTGATCTCCAGATAATCGAACGCCCCGTAAAACGCGGTCACCGTCTGCTGGAACTCACTGGCGGCCGCTTCCTGTTCCGGTGTCGGCGCATCCTTCATATCGCGCGGCGGCCGGATGGCTCCGCCGTTGAGTTTCCATTTGCCGACAAAATCCTTCTCGGTCGGAAGATATTCCTCCTGGGCCTGCGCCGATGAAATATAAGCAAAGGATGATATACTTGTGAGGCCAACGGCCCCGATCGCAAATAGAAGCGTGGCGGCACAGATCGCCCTTGCTGGGTTTTGCATAAAAAAAATATCTCCACGGGGGGTAAGGGGAGTTTTATTGAAAATTTGTGGCGGACGTTGCTTCGGGACCGATTCCCACCCGCCATTTGCACGGTTAGCATCGGGGCCACCGATCTGGCAACGCAAGGCAGCCTCTCTCCAGCATCGCCCATGCGTCCGCGATCCCGGCCGGCTGAATATCGGCAGCTTAGAAGGTGATCTTCACCGAAGCGGCGCTGCGACGATGCGGGCCGTGATGGACGGCCTCGATGTTGTTGCCGTCCGGATCGAGCAGGAAGGCGGCGTAATAGCCGGGGTGATAGGGCCGTTCGCCCGGCGCGCCATTGTCCGTGCCGCCGGCCGCCAGCCCGGCCTTGTAGAAGCCGTCGACCATGGCGTGGTCCCTTGCCTGGAAAGCCAGGTGATGGCGGCCGGTGAGTTTTCCCTGTGCGGCCCGGCTGTCGGCAGTGGAGACAAACAGCTCGTCGGCCCAGAAAAAGTCGGCGCCGCTACCTCCGATCGGGACATCGAGCGCCTGCAGGACCGCCTCGTAGAAACGCCGGCTGGCCGCGAGGTTTCTGACCACCAGTTGGATGTGGTCGATGAGCCGGCCGCGATGCAATTCCTGGGTTTCCATGAAAACGCCTCCTCGTGTGGGTTCGAATTTAGGTTGGGATAGGGCGTCGTCAATGCGGATACTTCCCAGCAAACAAAGGGCCCGCCGGGAGGGGATCCGGCGGGCCTTTGGAAAGCATGTCTAGCCTTCAGGGGTCTGAGGGGGGGATCAGACCTGGTAAGAACCTTTGTTGGCCGCGGAGGTTCCACCCGAACAAAAAAATTGCCGATGGCCCGTCCGCGGAATTCAAGCAGTGGAGGCGATTTCTTCGCGAGACCACTCACAGTTTGGAACTTTCCGCTCGCAACCGGGTTTGGTGGCGCGGTGGGAGGAATTGCGATTGGATTGTTTTCAGAGGCTCGAAGCGCTGGTCGACAGCGCCGGTCTCGACGATATCGAGGAAGCAACCGCTCTGCTGCGCCGGTTCAAGGGCAGGTCGCGCGAGGTCGCGGCAGCCATCGACGAATTCATGCTCGATTTCATGACCTTGGTCTTCGTCGTCGAAAACGGCGAAGAAGGTTTCGAAAGGCCGGTCCGCAAGCTCGCTCGCACCAGGCTTTCAAAGCTTGAGCGGCTGGTGACTGTAACGGCGGAGGAAAAGCCGGCTTCCAGCGCCGGCCTATCCCTTCAGGATGGCGGCTAGCCTTGGAATGCCTTCGCTCACCGCGCGCCGGTCGGCGAGCGTGAAGGACAGCCGCAGCGTGTTGCGCCCGGTGCCATCGGCATAAAAGGCGTTGCCCGGCACGAAGGCGACCCGCGCTTCCTTCACCGACCGAGCCAGAAGCTCGGTGGCGTCGGCCCCTTCCGGCAGTGTCACCCAGACGAACATGCCGCCTTCCGGGCGGCTCCAGGTCACGCCTTCGGGCATGTGGGCTTCCAGTGCCGAGAGCAGCCCGTCGCGGCGCTCGCGATAGGCGTCGATGAGTTTTTCCACCTGGCCTTCGAACACGGCTTCGGCGACGCGATGCATCACCACCTGGTTGATCGACGGGCTGTGCAGGTCCGAAGCCTGCTTCATCAGCACCAGCTTCTCGACAATGTGGCGCGGCGCGCACACCCAGCCGACCCGCATGCCCGGCGACAGGATCTTCGAGAACGAGCCGCAATAGAGCGTGCGCGCCTTGTCGATGCCGCCGGACCGGGCACAATCGAGCGCCAGGATCGGCGGCTCGCCATCGCCGTCATAGCGCAGCGCGCGGTAAGCGGCATCCTCGAGGACGGCGATGTCGAGTTCGCCGGCAAGGTCGAGCACCGCCTCGCGCTGCTCACGGTTCAGCGTGTTGCCGGTCGGGTTGGCGAAATCCGGCACCAGATAGGCGAATTTGGCCTTGCCGCCATTGGCGGCCGCCGCCGCGCGATAGGCATCGGGCGTCATGTTGCCGCCGGCCGGGGTCAGCCGGTCGTAGCGCGGCTCATAGGCGTTGAAAGCCTGCAGCGCGCCGAGATAGGTCGGCCACGTCACCAGCGCGGTGTCGCCCGGCGACAGGAACAGCTTGCCGAGATAATCCAGCGCCTGCTGCGAGCCGGAGGTGATGAAGATGTTGGCCTCGTCGCAGGCGACGCCGAGCTTGCCCATCTGCCCGGCGAGCCAGCGCCGCAACGGCAGATAGCCTTCCGAGACCTGGTACTGCAGCGCAGCGCCCGCCTCGGCGCCACCCAGCACATCGGCATAGGCGTCGCGGATCGCCTCGGCTGGGAACAGCGCCGGATCGGGAATACCGCCGGCAAACGAGATGATGTCCGGCTGGTCGAGCAGCTTCAGCAGCTCGCGGATTTCGGACGCTTTCATGCGCGACGAGCGCGAAGCCAACAGGTTCATAAGGGTCACGGCACGCCTCCCCGACGCTGCAATATAGGTCAACTTGACTGACCTATATCCCCTCTTGGCCGCGAATTGAAGTGTGCCTGAACGGTTTCCCGAATGCGCCAGCACTGGCGCACTGCTCGAACGCCGCGAGCAGTTCCACAAAAGTGTTGCAGCGTTTTCCGACCGCCTAAAGGCTCTTCTTGTAGCCGAGATGGCTGCCGGTGAAGCCGAGGCTTTCGTAAAAACGATGCGCGTCCGCCCGCCCTTTGTCGGTGGTCAGTTGAACGAGGCCGCAGCCGCGCGCGCGGCACGCGTCGATCGCCCATTCGATCATCTGCCTGCCGATGCCGTCCGAGCGCCTGTGGCCGGCGACCCGAACCGCCTCGATCTGGCCGCGCCACGCGCCCTTGCGCGAGAGCCCGGCAAGGAAAGATATCTGCAAGGTGCCGACCACCTCGCCGCCATCCACGGCCACCGCCAGCAGCTGATTGGGATCGGCGTCGATGGCGTTGAAAGCGTCGACATAACCTTGCGCCAGCGGCAAGGAAGCGTCCTCGCGGCCGGCGCCAAGCGGGTCGTCGGCCAGCATGGCCACGATATCAGGCAGGTCGGAGGCTTGCGCACGGCGGAAGGTGATCATGGTGTCGAGATATCGCGAGGCGGCGGCAGCGGCAAGATTTGAATACGTTCCCACTAGGCGCGGGCTAAACTTCGCCCTCATAAACCCGCTGCGCCTGCGTCAGCGCCTCATCGAGCCGCGCGCCCTCGGCATATCCAGCCAGGTTCCGTGGCCGCTCCATGTCAGGCATCAGCCTCGGACACGGCTCGGCGGCGCCGACCACCATCCGCACCGGGATGACGCCGGCCCAAACCGGATGCCCGTAATCCTCCTCGTCGTCGCCGACGCCCTTGGCGCGCACCTTCGCCGATGCCTCTTCAATACGCATGCCGATCACCGTCGTCGCCTTGGCCTCCTGCGCCGAGATCGGCCTCAGGGTCTCGCTCCGGCCGGGATAGAAACGGTCGACGACGCCGGCCAGCGCCTTCAGTTTCTCCTGCGGCTCGTCGACGATTCGCGCCGTGCCGAAACACATCGCCGAGCGATAGTTGGCCGAATGGTTGAAGCCCGAGCGCGCCAGCACCAGCCCGTCGAGATGCGACACCGTGAGACAGGCCGGCGTGCCGCCGCGCAGATTGCGCAGCATGCGGCTGGCCGACGAGCCGTGCCAGTACAGCATGTCGTCCTCGCGCCAGTGGATGGTCGGCGTGCAATAGGGCTGGCCGTCGAACGTATAGGCGACATGGCACAGCAGCCCGGCATCCAGCACCGCGAAGACTGCCGCATGGTCGTAGCTGCCGCGCTCGTGCAGGCGCTTGACGCGGTTGCGGCTGGTGGTCGGAAAACTGGCTGGCGTGTCGTTCACGGCTTGCATCCTTGGTTGTCGTCTGCCAACCATGCGCCATGACATTGGTCGATAAAAGAACCAATCCCATGAAGAAAAACCAGACCAATTTTCCGGATTGGTCGGCGCTGATCCCGGTCCTGCCGGGCGACGGCCCGCGCAGCCGCGAGCTCTATGCGGCGCTCAGGCGGCTGATCGAGACCGGCGCGCTGGCCGCCGGGGCGAAACTGCCGACCACCCGGGATCTCGCACAGCGCTTCGGCCTGTCGCGTTCGGCGGCGGTTACCTGTTTCGAAATGCTGATCTCGGAGGGGTTTGCGGTCGCCAAGGTCGGCGCCGGCACCTTCGTCGCGCCTGATGTGCCGCATCTGCCGCTGACGCTGATCAAGCCGCGTCCAGCGGAGATCGAGGTCGCGGCGTCGCTACCTTGCGGCCTTGGCGTTGCGGTCTCCGATCCGCGCACGCTTGATATGTTTCGCATCCTTCTGTCGCGCCACCTCACCCGCCCCGGATCGGAGCATTTCCGCTATGGCGATCCGCGCGGCGGCCTGCCGCTGCGCACGGCAATTGCCACCTATCTCAGGACCGCACGCGGCGTGCGCTGCGACGCCGGCCAGATCGTGCTGACGTCGGGCACACAGCAGGGGCTCGATCTCCTGGTGCGTGCAGCACTTCGTCCCGGCGATGCCGTCTGGATCGAAAACCCCTGCTATCCCATGGCGCACGCCGTGCTGGCCGGCAGCGGGGCCAGGGTTTTTGGCGTACCCGTCGACGCGGAAGGGCTCGATCCCGAGATCGGCGAAAGCCTGTGCTCCAAGGCGCGCGCGGCCTATGTCACGCCCTCGCATCAATATCCGCTCGGCGTGACGATGACGATGCGCCGCCGTCTCGCTTTGCTCGACTGGGCGCGGCGCAACGATGCCTGGATCATCGAGGACGACTACGACAGCGAGTTCCGCTATGCCGGCCCGCCGCTGACCTCGCTGCAGGGCATGGACGGCTCGGGCCGTGTCGCCTATCTCGGCACCTTCTCGAAAATCCTCTTCCCCGGCCTGCGCATCGGCTATGTCGTGGTGCCCGAAGCGCTGCTCGATGCCGTCATGGCGGTCAGGGCGCGCTCCGACCGCTTCCCCTCGACGTTGGCCGAAGGCGCGCTGACCGACCTGTTGAACGAGGGCCATTTCGCCGCGCATCTCAGGCGCGTGCGCCGCCGGGTGCAAGCCGCGCGCGACGTGCTGGTCGCCGGCCTCGAGACGCATTGCGGCGATGCCCTCGAAGTAACCGTGCCCGAACAGGGGCTGCACTTGATGGCGACGCTGAAGCACGCCGGGCCGGACACGGCGATCGTCGAGGCGGCGAAGGCGGCAGGTGTCGGCGCCAGGGCCTTGTCCTCGATGTTCATCGGCGGGGCGTCCCGGCAAGGCCTGGTGCTGGGTTTTTCCGGGTTTTCGGACGAGGAACTGATGGCCGCGACGGTACGACTGGGTGGGGTGATGGGCCGCAGTCCCGGCCGCCAAACTACCTGATCCTGCTCAAACAATCCTAGGGCGAAGCAGGAGCGCAGCTCCGTCTCGGAGGCCCTCGGATGACGAAGTCCTCAATCCCCATCGGCGGGCTGGGCCTTGCCGCACTGCGCCAGCACCTTGCCGATGGCCGCGCTTGAACCCTTCAGCGGAAAGCTGATCTCGCCATATTTGGCTGAACTGACCGACACATCGCCCTTGCCGCGCAACAGGTCGAGCAGCGGATCGGCTTTCGCCAGGTTGACCACGAAGTAGTTGTACATGGCCTCCAGCTGCAGCGCCTTAGTTACCGTCTTGCCGTCGGCCTTGAACGCGAACGAACCGCTGATGCCAGGCTCCAATTGCTGGCCGTTGGCGCCGAGATCGTAGCTCAGCACCGGCGTGTCGAAACAGGTCAGCATCAGATACGCATCGCCTTTCGGCCCGCCGCAGACCGAGGCCGTCAGCACGCTGCCGCCCTCGTCTTCCTCCATCCTGGCGCTCCAGCCGCCGCACGACGCGGCAAACGCCGGTTGCGCGGCCTGCAGGACCGCTACCGCACCGGCGACGACGAGATGTGCAACTCTCATGGCTCCCCCAATTGACTGCCTTCAGGGCATTTGCAGCGCCCGTCGCCAGCATATAGGAAAAAGCGATCCGATGGCATTGCCCCTTGCGGCAGCCGGTCCTGTTTCGCGGAGAGTTGGATTGAGAGCCTGCATTCGCCTGTGTCTGTCCTTTGCCGCCCTGCTGGCCTTGCCGCTCACCGCTCATGCCGAGTGGAAGCCGGTCGAGAAGATCGAGCCCTACGCGATCTCGGGCCAGTCCGGCGCCGAACTCTACCGCTCGATCGGCGAGAAAGGGCCAAAGCTCGGCATTGCCCGCGCCATCGCCTACACCAATTTCAAGCTGACCTGGGGGCTAAGGGATTACAAGCCCAGCGGCAAGGACTGCGTGCTGACGGCCGGGCGGCCGAAGCTGATCGTCACCTACACTTTGCCGAAACCCTCCCGCTCCCTGCCGCCGGCCGTCCAGAAGAACTGGGACACCTTCATCGCCGGCGTCGCCGCCCATGAGAAGGTGCATGGCGCCAGCATGGTCCAGATGGTCCACGACATCCAAGCCGCGACGGACGGCCTGACCGTCGCCGACGATCCCGAATGCAGCAAGACCAGGGCCGAGGTGGTCAAGCGGCTCGACGCGATCTCGAAGGCGCGGGTGCAGGCAAGCCGCGACTTCGACCGTATCGAATTCGGCAATGGCGGGAATTTGCAGAAACTGGTTTTTTCGCTCGTGACCGGCCCCTGAAGCCACCTGACACGGATCAGGAGGCGGGCACTGATGACTTACCAGGAGCAGCAATTGAAGCTGCCGATCTCCCCCCTTGCGAGGGAGATGGCCGGCAGGGCAGAGGGGAGTCTGACAGAACTCGGCCCCTTCCAGCTACTGCGGTATGGGCGCGAGGTGCGAGCCCTCACCGCGTTTCCGCGTTCGCTCTCAGCTCCGCCCGCTTCTCGTCCGACACCACGGCCAGATCCAGCACCTTCTGCAATTCGGCCGCATGGCGGAAGGACGGTTCGGCCTGCACGCCCGTGCGCACCGCGTCAGTGAAACGCTGGTAGTTGGTCTCCACCGTGCCGGGGTCGCGCTCTTCCCATATGGCGTTCTCGACATTCTCCCCCACGCATGCCTTGAGCGTCGAACCGTCGAGATTGTGCACCACTTCGATGCCGCCCTTCTCGCCATAGATGCGCAGACGCAGTTCGTTGAGATGGCCTGTTGCCCAGCGGCTGGCATGCACCACGCCGAAGGCGCCGTTGGAAAAATCCAGCGTCATGGCGAAGCTGTCATTGGCGTCGAGTCCGTAGTCGCCGATGCGGTTGCCGGGCGCCTTGTCGAAGGCGCGCAGCCGGCAGAATACATGGTCGATGTCGACGGCTGCGCCATAGCTGGCGAAATCGAGGATGTGGATGCCGACATCGCCGAGCACGCCATTGGAACCGTGGCCGCGCGACAGCCGCCACAGCCATTTCGGATCGGTGCGCCAGTCGCCCCAGAATTTCGACACCAGCCAGCTCTGCAGATAGGACGCCTCGACATGCCTGACGGTGCCGATCTCGCCCGCTTGCACCATCTGGCGCGCTTTCTGCAGCGCGGCCACATTGCGATAGGTGAGGTTCACCATGTTGACGATGCCGGCAGCCTCGGCGGCATCGGCCATCTCGGTCGCCTTGCCGAAGTTTTCGGCCAGCGGCTTTTCGCACAGCACCGGCTTGCCGGCGGCGATCAGCGCCATGGTGGTCGGGTGGTGGATGCGGTCGGGCGTGACATTGGCCACCGCGTCGAACTCGCCCCATGCCAGCGCCTCCTCCAGCGCGGTAAAGCGGTTGGGAATGTCAAAGCTGTCGGCGAACTCGCCAACCCGCGCCGGATCGACATCGACTGCGCCGACAATGTCGACGCCCTCGATGGCGCTGAAGCGCCGGGCATGTTCCTGCGCCATCCAGCCGGTGCCGAGTATCAAAAGCCGCATTATTTGCTCCTTGGGGTGAGATGCCGGAATCCCCTCCCGGCCGACGCCCTCAAATAGCGCGTATAATGCCGCCGTCGACCCGGATGTTCTGGCCGGTGATGTAGCCGGCGCCCTCCGACGCCAGGAAGGCGATGGTCGCGGCGACCTCTTCCGAAGTCCCGTAGCGCTGCATCGGCACCGAGTCGCGGCGTTCTTCGGTGGCCGGCAGGCTGTCGATCCAGCCGGGCAGCACATTGTTCATGCGCACATTGTCGGCGGCATAGGTGTTGGCGAAGATCTTGGTGTAGGCGGCAACGCCGGCTCGGAACACGGCGGACGTCGGGAACATCGGGCTCGGCTCGACCACCCAGGCCGTCGAGATGTTGATGATGGCCCCACCCTTCTGCTTGACCATCTGGGGCGCCACGATGCGCACCGGCCGGATGACGTTGAGGAGGTAGACGTCCATGCCGGTGTGCCATTGCTCGTCGGTGATCTCGAGGATCGGCGCACGCGGCCCGTGGCCGCCGCTGTTGACCAGCACGTCGATGCGGCCATAGCGCTCCAGCGTCAGGTCGACGAGGCGGTGCAGATCGTCGTTCGACTGGTTGGAGCCGGTGACGCCGAGCCCGCCAAGCTCCTTGGCCAGCGCCTCGCCCTTGCCCGAAGAGGAAAGAATGGCAATCTTGAAGCCGTCCGCCGCCAGCCGCTTGGCCGCCGCCGCCCCCATGCCGCTGCCGCCGGCCACCACCACAGCTACTTTTTCTACACTCATCGGATTTTCCTCTCAGGGTTTGCGGGCACCGCAAGCGGTGTTTTCGGGAGTTGAGCGTCGATATAGCTGGTTTTCCCCGTCGGTTCGAACCAGAATGCCTGAAATCAACCTGTAGAAAAACTACTGCATGCCCGAAACCTTCCTCAGCTTGCCGCCGTTGAATGCGCTGCGCGCCTTCGAAGCCTCGGCGCGTCATCTCAACTTCCGCATCGCGGCCGAAGAGCTCAACGTCACGCAAGGGGCGGTCGCCCAGCACATTCGCGGGCTGGAGGCCGATCTCGGCACGAAGCTGTTCGAGCGGCTGCCGCGCGGCCTGGCGCTGACCGATGAGGGCCGCGCCTATGTCCCCAACATCCGCCGCGCCTTCGACCTGATCTCGGAGGCGACGCTGCTGCTTCGTCCCGAGCCGGCGCGGCTGACGATCAGCGTGACGCCGAGTTTCGCCACCAAATGGCTTATCCCGAGACTGCACGACTTCGTCGCGCACCACCCGCTGGTCGACCTGCGCGTACTGGCCAGCGAAAGCCTGTCGAGCTTCCAGGCCGATGGCGTCGACATCGCGGTCAGGCAGGGCCGCCCACCCTTCGGCGCCGGGCTGGTCGTCGACCTGCTGTTTCCCCAGCAGATCGTCGCCGTGTGCAGCCCGGCCCTGCTGCCGGCCGGCGCGATCGAGATCGCGGCCTCCGAAATCCAGCACCACGTACTGCTGCACGATGCCCACAATCTGTGGCCGGAATTCACGGAAAAGGCGGTCGGCCTGAAGATGACGACCGAACTCAAACGCATGCGCTTCAACCAGACCGGCCTCGCCATCGACGCGGCGGTGGCCGGCCAGGGCATTGCGCTGGCCAGCCGCTTTCTCGTCGCCGCCGACCTCGCCGCCGGCCGTCTGGTTCAGCCCGTCAGCGGCGAAATGCGCGGCACGCAGGATTTTTATGTCGTGATGCCGAGAAAACAGCGCCATCCCGAGCCGACGCAAGCCGTGCGGCAATGGTTGCTGGATGCTGGAGAGCGACGACCTTTGTCGTGAGACCTTCGCACGCACGGAGACGTCAAGCCGCTTGCCTATGAGGCAACGACGGGCGCACCGCGAAAGATCGCCACGGCGGCAGCGACGATTTCCGCATTGTCCTTGGCCGTCCTGCCATCGGCGAGCGTCTTGCCGTCTTCCAGACCGACCCGTGTCGACCAGCGCTGGCGATGCGCAAGCTCGACGAGGGGCCAGACAGTCGTGTCGACGCCATGCAGCAGGATCGGCTGCCGTACCCCGGCGCGCTCGAGTACGGCGGCGATGCCATGCGCTTCATCGAGTGCAGCGGACAGATCGGGGATGTCGATCTCGATCAGATTGCGCAGCACCTGGTTGTGGCCGGGAAGCGCTACGAAGCGCTCGGCATCGGCGACGACGGCAAGCCCCGTCTCGATGCCTACACCACGCTGGCGCAGCAACTCCATCACGGCGGGCGCATCCGGTTCGGACAGGTTGACCGAAGCATAGTCAGGCAGGTCTCGCCAGCCGGCGATCGCCGCGCGGGTCCGCTCGACGTCGTTCTCGATCCAGGCGCCGGTCGACACGCCAACCAGTGTTCCCGGGCAGGTCCGGCGCACCGCCAGCACCGTGGCGTCGACGGCTGCCAGGCTTTCGCGTCCGTCGGTGCCGCGCGGATGGATATGCAGTTCGGCCGCTCCAGCGGCGACGCAGGCTGCCGCATCGCTGGCCATTGCCTCGGCGGTCAGCGGCAGCTTCGGGTGGAAATCGCGCGGACGCGCGCCGTTGATGCAGGCCTGGACGATCATCGATGTCACCTTGCGCAAGGGGCCGCAGTGTAGCTGTGCGGCGTTGAAACTGCCAATCTCCCCCTCGTAGGGGAGATCGGCAGCTTCAACGCCGCGCGCCTGCTCACAACATTCGGCGGCATTTGAATAAAAGCCGCTTGTGGATATTTACCCGGCGTTCCCTCGTCTCCGGCAAGCTCTTTTTAGGGCGGGATCATGGAGGGACCATTGACCAGCGATTTTTCAGCCGCCCGCATCCACCTCGAACGCGCCTATCATTATCTGCAAGGCAATGACGAGACGAGCCGTGCCGCCTGTGACGCGCTCGATCTGTTGATCGAAGCGGTGACGGAGGCGCAGCACAGGCGACCCGAGGCTGGAGTGCTGGAGTTCCCGCAATCGACGGCGCGGCGAACCGGATAGAAAGTGTCGAGTTTCAGGCCAGTCCGGCCTGGCCTGAAACTCGCCGCACCCGGATCACGATGCCTTGCGGGCCGTCGCTCCCTTGGTTGCGCGCGCGACAATTCGCTCGAGCGGCTCCGGCCGGTGCAGCAAAAATCCCTGGCCGAAGGCGACCCCCATGTCGCTCAACATGGCCAGCGTGTCCTGCCGTTCGATCTTCTCACCGACCACGTCGCAACCGAGGCTACGGGCAATGCTGGTGATGGCCAGCACGATCTCGCGGTCGAAGCGGCTTTGCGTGATGTGCTCGATGAAGGAACCGTCGATCTTGATCGTGTCGACGGGGAACCGCCGGAGATATTCGAACGAGCTCATGCCGGCTCCGAAATCATCGAGGCCGACCCGGCAGCGCCGCTCGCGCGCCTTGCGCACGAACTGTTCGGCGGCATCGAAATTGGTGACGGCGGCGGTTTCGGTGATCTCGAAGCCGATGCCCGAATGCGGCGCCCCGGTTTCTTCTATGACGCTGTCGACGAAGTCCCAAAGCTGCGGATCGCTCAGCGTCTGCGCCGACAGATTGAAGCCAAGCGTCAGCGCCCCCGAACGCAAGGCGGCACCATGCCGCGACAGCGCGGTGCGGATGATCCAGCGATCGAGCCGCGACGCGATGCCGAACCGCTCGGCCACCGGAATGAACTCGCCGGGTGGCACCAGCCGGCCGTTGCGTGCGGCGAGCCTGGCCAAGACTTCGACATGGCGGCTTTCCTGCCAGGGGCGGCCCAGAAGATGGATTTCCTGGCCAAACAGCTTCAGCCTACCGTCTTCCATGGCATCGACCGTATCGGCGACGATGCGCGCCGCGTTGAGGCCACCCGAACCCGATGCCGTATCGGTGGAGAAGACGGCAAATCGGTTTCGCCCGGCGGCCTTGGCCGCGTAGCAGGCGTCGTCGGCACAGGCCAGCGCGTCGGCCACCGTCGTGTCGGCGTCATCGACGAAAGCGATACCGATCGAGGCCGCCAGCTTGCGCGACGTGGCCGTCGATCCAAGTTCGGCATCGCGAACCGCGGCAAGTACCGCGTCGGCCAGCCGCCCGGCCTGCGCCGCATCGCAATTGGGCATCAGCAGCGCGAACTCGTCACCGCCCAGGCGCGCGGCATGCGCCTTCGCGGGAAGGCAGCCCAGAATGCCTTGCGCAACGCTTTTCAGTGCCAGGTCGCCGGCCGCGTGGCCGGCAAAATCGTTGAGCGCCTTGAAGTAGTCGAGATCGACATAGAACACGGAAAGCGGCAGCAACTGCGCGGCCGCGATATGATCGGCCAGCAGCCGGTCGAACGCGGCGCGGTTCAAGAGACCGGTGAGCGCGTCATGGCGGGCCGCATAGGCAAGCTCCTGCTCGCGCTGCTTGTCTTCGGTGATATCGCGCACCGTGCCCAGGATCTGCCCCGCCAGCCGGCGGTCCCGAATTTGCGGGTCGGCGATGAAACGCAGCAGGGATTCTATGTGCCGGACCTCTCCGTCGCGCCGCACGATGCGGTATTGCACGGCGGTGACCTTGTCCGTTTCGAGCGGCACCAGATGCGCGCGCGACGCGGCGTCCTTGTCGTCCGGATGCAGATAGCCGAACCAGTGGTCGCGCTCGACTTCGGCGGTGTCGGAGACGAGCCCGAAAATCTCCCTGGTGCGTTGGTCCCAATAACTTTTGCCGCCCGCGAGGTCGTGGTGCCAGATGCCGGTGCCGCTGGCGGCGAGCGCCAGGCGGAAGCGCACATTGACCTGCTCGAGTTCGGCCTCGGCGGCCTTCTGCTTGGAGATGTCGGTCTGCACACCCATCAGCCTGAGCGGCTTTCCCATCGCGTCGCGCTCGACGACGCCGCCGCGATCGAGCACCCACACCCAATGTCCCTGCTTGTGCTTCAGCCGCAATTCGGTCTCGATGGCGTCGGTCAGGCCGGCAATGTGGCGGTCGCCGCTGGCCAGCGCCCGCTCGCGGTCGTCGGGATGGGTCAGTTGCAGCCAAAGGTCGCTGGTGTTGGCCAATTCGCTCTCATCGTAGCCTAGCATCCGCGCCCAGGTCGCGGAATAAAAGCAGTCGCCGGTCACAAGATCCCAGTCCCAGACGCCAAGATGCGCGCGCTCCAGGGCTTTTGCCCAGAACGTTCCATTGCGACTTTTCTTATCCTGACGCGCCATCGTCTGCTTCGCCTGCTCCACCGCGGCGCAATCTGCGGCAAAACCAGAGAAGAAACAGTTACCGCGCGGGCGGAGTTTCGACGTCTGATTGGGAGCCCCTGTTCATCAAGGCCGTACCGAACTACTCCAGGCAGCCGTCAATTTCCCCAGGTCGACGACACGACATTGCCCGCCGTCACGCCGGACAGTCTTTCGCGCTTCTCGAGCCTCGGCTTTTCATAGGTCTTCTTCATTGCCATCGCCTTCTCCCGTGGCCATCCGATTTCCAGGGTCTAGCTGAGGCGGGGCAGCCATGCTTGGGCTCAGCGGAACGGGTTCCGGCCCAGGCGGCCCTGCCCGGCGCCGAACCCGCCTTTTCGATTGGCCGGCAGGAACCGGAGTTTTGTGTCTGGCGGATCGTCCTACTGCTGCCCAGGTCAGCGGCGCAAGCCGGTGACCCCTGGATCATCGGCGGCGCCGATGATCCCATGCACGACAACAACAAGGACCTTCCAATGACCAAGCAAGAAGACAACAAGGCCGTCGTCGTCAGATGGTTCACCCACTTCTGGGGTGAACGTTGCGATCTGTCGGTCGTCGACGAGATCGCGGCACCCGACATGCTGCTGAAATATTCGCTGCACGAGCCGCGCCGCGGCCGCGACGACATCAAGGCCTTCATGGCCGACTTCCGCGCCGCCTTCCCGGACCTCAACTTCTGGGCCACCGCCGACCTGATTGCCGAGGGCGACTATGTCGTCGGCCAGTGGGAGGGCGGCGGCACGCATACCGGCCCAGCCTTCGGCGACTTCCTCGTCGGTTCGCTGCCGGCCGCCACCGGCCGCATCATGCGCTTCACCGGCACCACGGTGCTGAAGGTGGTTGACGGCAGGATCGTCGAGGAAATCGGCCTCGATGACGGCGTCGCCGCCCTCACCCAGCTCGGTCTGATCAAGACCGCCTGAGGCGATCAGGCAAAACGATCGTTCGGGCCAGGCGGCGTCAATGCCGCCTGGCCTCATTGCTTATTGGCTCGGCGCCATTGCGTGCTCGCATGACACTTTCGGATTCATGTCGGCGAACGTGCCTGTCGGGTTCCCTTTCCAGGCCCAGACATGCAGCTCGTAGAATTCACCCAGGCCATAGCGGTTGGGGGCGTTGTTGAAGTTGAACAGCTGGCCGTCCAACGATGCCGGTCCTTTCGAAGTGATGTACTCGACCGCCACCAGCTTCAGCGTGCCATCGGCCATCGGCTCGTACATCACAGCTTCGGGACGGGCGATGTCGATCTTGTCGTCCTTCAGATACTGGCCGTTGACATAGTGGATGCCCATGGCGCCGCCGGTGATGCCGCTGGCACAAGGAATAGGCGCATAGCCCTCTGATACCGCTGTCTTGACGTCGACAAACCGGCTGTTGACAGCCCGCACCTTGTCGGCCAGCGGGTTGGGGCCGGAGGCAGCTTCAGCCGGCTCCTGATGCGCCTGCGCGAGGGTGGTGCAGATTGCCAGCATGGTCCCCGCCATAAGAAGTCCGCTGCGAAAGTTTGATATCATCTTCATTCCATTCTTCTTGAAAAAGCACAGCTGGCCGGCCGCCGAAAATACGGAGGCCCGGCAGGCAAGCGCTGTGGCTGTTGTTGCTTGGAGATCCCGAAATTGATGTAACGGCTACCGAAAAGGATCATCCCTTCGGCAGATACGGGATCGTTCCGGCCAGATCGGTGTTGTCGATCATCTGGAAACGGCTGTCGCTGCCGTCCTGACGGGCCGAGACGAAGGGCGCGTAGGCAGGATCGGTGGTGAAGGCGCGCGCCGCCGCTTCCGACGGGAACGCCATCAGCGCGATCAGCGTGGTATCGAGCGGCTTGCCTTCAAGCGTTTTCACATTGCCGCTGCGCGACAGATATCTGCCGCCATGCTTGTGGACGAGATCGTGCACCGAGGCGGCGTAAGCCGGCACCCACTGCGGGTCGTTTATCTTGATGTCTGCGATAACGTAGGCGGTCATGGTGGTCTCCTGGTTGCGGTGCACAGGCGTATCCCGTGCAACCGGCCAAAAGGCTCGCATGGCAGGACCCTCGCCAACCAGTCCGCGATCTGTACCGGGGCAGTACAGTTTCCGTACTGGCCGCTTCATTCATGAAGGCCTAATATTCGGTCAGGTTTGAGGGAGAGGCACCAATCATGAGCCAGCACGGATACAAACAATTCTGCCCGCTATCGATGGCCGCTGAGGTGCTGTGCACCCGCTGGACCATGGTGCTGATGCGTGAACTGGTGGCCGGCTCGACCCGCTTCAACGATCTTCGCCGCGGCGTCCCCAAAATGTCGCCGACCCTTCTGTCGCAACGGCTGAAGGAACTTGAGATCGCCGGGATCGTCGAGCGCAAGGAAGTGCCGGGCGAAAAAGGCATCTTCGAATATCGGCTGACGGAAGCCGGCCGGGATTTGCGTCCTGTCGTCGAGGCAATGGGCTTCTGGGGGCAGAAATGGGTCGAGTCCCGGCTGTCGCTGAAGAACCTCGATCCGTCGTTGCTGATGTGGGACATGCGGCGCAATCTAAACCCCTCGCCGCTGCCTGAAGGGCGCACGGTGATACAATTCCTGTATCAGGATCTCCCGGCGTCCAAACGGTCGTGGTGGCTGATCGTCGAGAAGCACGGTGAGGTCGATCTGTGCTGGTACGATCCGGGCTTCGATGTCGATCTCTACGTCTCGACCGACCTGCACACGATGACGGCGATCTGGATGGGAGTGCTGACCGTCGAGAAGGCCGGCGCCAGGGTTGCCCTGACCGGCGACCAGGCCATCGGCAGGAAGATGCAGACCTGGCTCGGCCTCAGCCCATTCGCGGTGGAACCCAAGCGCGCGGCTTAGGAGAATCGGTGCATGTTAGGCGCGCCTGCGGCCCCTGTCATTTGCAAGGTGATAGGGTTGCACGAGGACTTCGGCGGGAATTTTCCATTCCTTGTTCAGTTTGAAGACCATATCCAGGGTGAGTGCGCGCTTTTTGTTCAACACCTCGGTCGCCCGGGGTGATGATCCGATCACCTCGGCCAGCGCCTTCCGCGACAGGTTGAACAGTTCCATGTGCGAATGAATGGCTTCAACGGGATCCGGTGCTTCAATCGGGTAGTGCTTATCCTCATAAGCCTCGATCAGGGTTGCGAGAACGTCGAACCGGTCACCATCGAGAGAGCCGACCTCCGGCTCATTTTCGAAATATTTAGTGATTTCGGCGATCGCCCAATCGTAATCGGCGACGGTCTTAATGGGTCGAATGTTTTCCATCACACCTTCTCCGGATCAATCTTGTCATACTCTTTGTGCGTGCCGACGAATTTGATCAGAACGCGGTGAAACTTGTAGGCGACGTGGACAATCAAACGATACTTGTTGCCGCTAATGTCGAAAATGATGCGATTGTCACCGACGAAATCAACTGTCGCTCCAAACGCATCCTTGACGTCAGCCGGGGTCTTCCAATCAGCATTCCCGACAGCCACATACCAAGCCGTCAAAGGAGCTTCGGCCTGATTGTGTTTTGCCCAAATCCTTCAGCGCCTTCTTGGCAATTATCTGCATGACCTGATATAGCAAATTCCCAAATTGGGAACAAGAGGATTTTCCCAAATTGGGAAAGGCAAGTGAGGTTCTCCAGGCACTTGTCAGGAAACGGGTGGCGGGGCCGGCTTGTGGTGGCTTCAATGCGGTCATGTTCATCACCCTGGCCAAGAATCTGAAGTCCGCGCCGCTGCAAATCACCGACGATCCGCGCTGGGCGCGCATCGTCGCGCGCGACAAATCCGCCGACGGCGCATTCTGGTATTCGGTGGCGACGACGGGCGTCTATTGCCGGCCTTCCTGTCCGTCTCGGCGCGCCAATCCGAAAAATGTGCAGTTGCACGACACGCTGGACCAGGCCAGGGCGACCGGTTTTCGCCCGTGCCGGCGCTGCGATCCACATGGCCCGTCGCTCGAGGCCGGCAACGCGGCGATGGTCGCCGCTGCCTGCCGCAGGATCGAGCAGAGCGAGGAAGAACCCTCGCTGGCTGAATTGGCGGATGCCGCCGGCCGCAGCGCCGGTTATTTCCACCGCATCTTCAAGGCCGTCACCGGGCTGACGCCGAAGGATTTTGCCGCCGCGCACCGTGCCGCCAGGGTCCGCCAGGGCCTGGAAGACGGCGCCAGCGTGACGACGGCGATTTACGATGCCGGTTTCAACTCAAGCGGACGTTTTTACGAGAAATCCACTGGCATGCTCGGCATGACGCCGACGCGCTATCGCGCCGGTGGCGCCGACGAAGAGATCCGCTTCGCCGTTGGCGAGACCTCGCTCGGCACCATCCTGGTCGCGTCCAGCCAGAAGGGCGTCGCCTCGATCCTGCTCGGAGACGATCCCGACGCGCTGGTGCGCGACCTGCAGGATCGTTTCCCCAGGGCACGGCTGATCGGTGGCGACCGCGACTACGAGGCGCTGGTCGCCCGCGTCGTCGGTTTCGTCGAGGCTCCGGCGCTCGGCCTCGACCTGCCGCTCGACGTCCGCGGCACGGCGTTCCAGCAGCGCGTCTGGCAGGCCTTGCGCGCCATCCCCGCCGGCCAAACGGTTTCCTATGCGGAGATCGCGCATCGCATCGGCGCACCTAAGGCGACCCGCGCCATCGCCGCCGCCTGCGCCGCCAACAATCTTGCCGTCGCCATTCCCTGCCACCGCGTCATCCGCAAGGACGGCGCACTTTCCGGCTACGCCTGGGGCGCGGAGCGCAAGCGCGCGCTGCTCGACCGCGAGGCAGCGTCCGACAATGCCAACCGGTCGGTGCGGGCCTGACGAGGACCGGCAATGCGCGCGATGGCAAGGTCTCCCACCACCGATGCGAACATCCAGACCCAAGCTGCCGGCAGCCGCCGCGCCCCTGACGCGAAATCACGGGTGATGACCGCCATCGGCCAGATGGTCGATGATGGCAAAGCCGAATGGAGCCGCACCGCAACCGGCGAGGTTGAGTTGCGCCTGTCATCAGGCGAAGTGTTCGTGCTGGGCGAAATTTCCGTCACCCGTGTCGCATGACGTCCTCAGGCGAAGTGCCAATGATCCAAATCAGCGCTCTACGGCGCCCCCTCTGTCCTGCCGGACATCTCCCCCACTTGTGGGGAGATTGGCTGTCATCGCGACCTTCTCCAATCTCCAACGTTTCAGGACGAGAGCCGGCGCAGGAACTGCCAATCTCCCTCCTTGTGGGGAGATGTCCGGCAGGACAGAGGGGGGCGCCGTAGAGCACCTGCCTTGGGGATTCGAATTTGAAAGCAAGCACCGGAGTGAGACACGGCTGGTAGGTGGCTAGGGTTCAGGCACAGACAAAAGGAGTGAAGGCAATGAACCTCGTACAAACCAATATTCCGGCGACAGTCACCAAGCTCGCCGCCCTCGATATCATAACCTACGCCATCGGCGAATCCGCGATCGGTAAAATCCTGGCGGCACGCAGCCAGATCGGCGTCTGCGCCATCCTGATCGGCTCGGACGCCGACGCGCTGGAGCGGGATCTTGGCCATCGCTTCCCGGGCAAGCTACTGGTCGAAGACCGGGCCACCTTGCGCGACGATCTCGCGGCAATCGCGCGCTTCGTCGAAATACCTGGCGTCGGTCTCGACCTGCCGCTCGACCTGCGCCGCGGCACGCCATTCCAGCAGCGCGTGTGGGAGGCGCTCCGAGGCATCCCGTGCGGCGCCACCATCACCTACGCCGCGCTGGCCCAGCGCCTCGGCCAGCCGGACGGCGCCCGTGCCGTGGCGACGGCCTGTGCGGCCAACGCGATTGCGCTGGGCATTCCCTGCCACCGTGTTGTCCGCGCCGACGGCACGCTGTCGGGCTACCGCTGGGGCCTCGAGCGCAAGCGCGCTCTGATCGACAAGGAGGCTACGATATGAATGCCCATGCTAGGGTTGCCGCATCGGCGGTTGAAGCTGCTCAGACGCGTGTCGCCGGTTACGACTGGCCCGCCCTTGCAGCCGAACTCGACGGTTTCGGCTGCGCGGTGATTGAAAAGCTGCTGTCGCCCGAAGAATGCCGGGAGATCGCCGGCCTCTATCCCAAAGAAGAGCATTTCCGCAGCCACATCCATATGGCCAGGCACGGCTTCGGCAAGGGTGAGTACCGCTATTTCCGCTATCCCTTGCCCGACCTTCTGGGCGGCCTGCGCAGCGCGCTCTATCCCAGGCTGGCCGAGGTCGCCAATCGGTGGAACGAGCGGATGGGGCAGGCCATGCGTTATCCCGCGACGCATGCCGCGTTTCTCGATCAGTGTCATGCCGCCGGCCAGACGCGGCCGACGCCGCTGCTGCTGCAATATGTGCCTGGCGACTTCAACTGCCTGCACCAGGATCTCTATGGCGACCTCGCTTTCCCGCTGCAGGTGGCGATCCTGCTCTCCGAACCGGGCCAGGATTTCACCGGCGGTGAGTTCGCGCTGACCGAGCAGCGGCCGCGCATGCAGAGCCGGGTCGAGGTGGTGCCGCTGCGCCAGGGCGACGCCGTTGTCTTTGCCGTCCACAACCGGCCGGTGCAGGGCACCAAAGGCAATTACCGCGTCAACCTGCGTCATGGCGTCAGCCGGCTGCGCTCAGGCATGCGCCACACGGTCGGGATTATTTTTCACGATGCGAAGTGAGCAGGGAGAAGATGGAGGTCCCCCTCACCCCGCCGGTGCATAGCGACTGACCACCATGCCACAGTCATAGGTCTTCGAGCCGAGCAGCCGCAGGTTTCTAAAACCGCCCTGATCAAAAATCCGGCGGCCCGCACCCAGCACCGCCGGGTTGATGAAAAGCTGAAACTCGTCGACCAGCCCGGCCGCAATCAGCGCCGACGCGAAACCGGCGCCGCCGAACACGGCCATGTCGCCGCCCTCGCCCGCTTTCAGCGCATTGACTTCGCGCGGCAGGTCGCCGCTGGCCACGCTCGTGCGCTCCCAGGCCGGCTCCCCGGCCGATTGCTTGAGCTTATCACTGAGCACCACCTTGCGGGCGTCGACGATGCGTTGCGCAAAGGCGTAGAACGGATCGTGCGGAAACTTCTTGGCGGCATTGCCCCAATGGGTGAGATAGCCCTCCTGCGCCATCTTGCGGCTGAGCAGGATGGTATCGACGCCTGTGAAGACAGCGTTGAAGTCCTGCTTCAGCTCATCGTCCCAAGCGCTCTCGTCACCCCACTCCCAGAGCTGCCAGGAATGGTCCTCGGTGGCGCCGACAAAGCCGTCGACCGACATCTGCATCTGCAGGACCAGCTTTTTCACCGTCATTCTCCTCACGGCTATCGCAAAACAGTTTACATTTGGAACTGTTGACGCAAGGCCAAAACGATGTCAATAGTAAAGTGATTTAGAAATGGAACCATAGATGGCGACGCGCGAAAAATCCGACTGCCCGATCAACCTGTCGCTCGAACTCATCGGCGACCGCTGGACGCTGCTCATCATCCGCGACATGGTCTTCGCCGGGAAAAAGCACTTTCGCGAATTCCTGCAATCCGACGAAGGCATCTCCTCGCGCACGCTGGCCGAGCGACTGCAAACGCTTCAGGACGAAGGCATCCTCACCAGAAGCGACGACCCGACGCATGGCTTGAGAACGGTCTACCGGCTGACCGAAGCAGGCATCGACCTATTGCCGGTGCTGGCGACGCTCGGCGCCTGGGGCAGCAGGCACCGCAAGGCCGACGAGAGATTGGCCAGGATTACCGACCAGTTGGCGGCAGGCGGCGAAGCAGCGCTGGAAAAGATGAAAGCGGCGCTGCGAACGGAGCATAGTGTCTAGGCGGTTGCGTTCAAGCCGAACCGGCATGGCTGTTGCCGCACCCAATCGCTCTTCGCTTGACAACCATCCATCTTTGTTCTTTATTTGTTCTATTCTATCAGCAACTGCGGATGTGCGGTCGATGGAAACGACAGCCACCATCCTGCATGCCGATCTCGACGCTTTCTACGCCTCTGTCGAGCAGTTGCTCGATCCGTCGCTGCGCGGCAAGCCGATCGCGGTGGGCGGCGGCGTCGTGCTCGCCGCTTCCTATGAGGCGCGCGCCTTCGGCGTGCGTGGCGGCATGCCGGGGCGCAGGGCGCGCGAACTCTGCCCGCATTTGATCTTCGTCGGCGGCAATTTCAGCCATTACCAGCGGCTGGGCGATGCGGCGATCAAGGTGCTCGACGATTTTACGCCTGTAGTCGAGCGCATTTCCATCGACGAGGCGTTTGCCGACGTCGCCGGCTGCACGCATCTGTTCGGCTCGCCGCAGGAGATCGCGACAACCATCCGCCGCCGCGTGCGGGCCGAACTCGGCCTGCCGATCTCGATCGGCGTGGCGCGCACCAAGCATCTGGCCAAGATCGCCTCGCAGGTCGCCAAACCCGACGGGCTGGTGGTCGTCGAACCCGGCACGGAACTCGCCTTCCTGCATGATCTGCCGGTCGGACTGATGTGGGGCGTCGGCCCGGCGACCAGGGCGCGGCTGGCCGAGATCGGCGTCGAGACCATCGGTCAACTGGCCAGGACGCATCGCGGCGCGCTGACGCGCCTGCTCGGTCCCGCCGCCGGCGAAAAGCTCGCCGCCCTGTCCTGGAACCGCGACCCGCGAAAGCTGGAGACGAAGCGCCGCGCGCATTCGGCCGGCGCCCAATCGGCGCTTGGCCAGAAGCCGGCTGTGGCACGGGTCATCGTGCCGACACTGCTGCATCTGGCCGACCGCGTCGCCAGTCGGCTGCGCGCCAAGGCAAGGCCCGGCCGCACGGTGACGGTACGCGTGCGCTTTGCCGATCTCAGAGCCGTCACCCGCTCGATCACGCTTGACCAGCCGATCTCGGCGACCGCGATGCTGGCCGAGATCGCCGGCGATCTGGTGCGCGGCCTGCTTGCCGACAATCCACAGGAGAAAACGATCTCGCTGCTGGCGATCTCGGTCTCGCATCTTGAGGAAAGCTTCGAGTTACAGCTCGACCTGCCGCTTGGCCTCGCCGACGAGAGGCGCCGGCCCGGCACGAAGAAGGGCCTAGCACGCTTCGACGCCGACCGCGCCATCGACAAGATCCGCGAGCGTTTCGGCAAACAGGCGGTCGGCTACGGCACGGTGGCGCTGGAGGCGGCGCGCTCGGTTCCCGACGAATTCAGGGAGTTGGCGGAGAAGGAGCTGTGAAGCCGGGGGCTACTCCATCTCTTCGCCGTCCCAGTACCGCCTCACCGCTCCCATGTCGAAAATGCCGTCGCGCCGGCGCAAGGCGTCGACCGCCATCTTGTTGGAATCTGGATAGACGCAGACCTCGTTGGGATTTTTCTCGCCGATCATCAGGTAACGGCACGGCCCCGTGCCGCTGTTGAGGAAGGAATGCCCGACCGCCAGGCCGGCTGGAAAGCAGACATAATCGCCGGTTTTCATTTCGTGGCGCTCCTCGCCAAGCAGCAGCGTCACCTCCCCTTCCAGGATCAGCGCATGCTCCTCTTCGAGCATGTGATAGTGCCGGGGCGCCAAGCGCATGCCGGGCGCCGGCGCTTCGATCAGCATGCCGACATGATAGTCGGAGCGTCCCAGCGCGGCATAAGTCAGGTGCCTGGACCGGCCGCCGAACCGCGGACCTTCGCCCTCGACCTTCCATTCGACAGCATCGCTGGCGATCGGCGGGATCGGCGCGGCTGGGGGTTTGGTGACACCGGCCGTCACATCCGACGGCAGCGGATCGCCGGCGGTAAGGCCGGTGTTCTCGCCGTCCCAGTAGCTTCGGTTTGCAGCGAGATCGAAGATCGCGCGGCGGCCCAGGGCGCGTACCAGCACCTTGTTGGAGGCGGTGTAGACGACCACTTCATTCGGGTTGCGCTCGCCGACGATGACATAGCGGCACAGTGCGTCGCTGGTATTGATCAGGCAATGCCCCGCCGCGGCACCGGCGGGAAAGCAGATGTAGTCGCCGGCCTTCATTGCATAGGCCGCGTCGCCGACATACGCGGTAAGCGCCCCTTCGAGGATGAAGACATGCTCTTCCTCGAAAATATGGTAATGCGCCGGCGAGGACTGCTTGCCAGCCGGAAGCTCCTCGATTGCCACGCCGACACGGTGTTTTTCGCCAAGGGCGGCCAGCGACAAATGCCGGTAGCGCAGGCCGAAGCGTGGCACGTCGGACCATTCCGTCCACGGCACCTCATCCGATGCGAATGGTAGCGGCGGTTTAGCTTCGTCCACCATTAGGGCCTCCTGGTCCTGTCGCCCTGCCCTCGTCGCGTGCTGCTAGAGGGTCCACGACAGAACAAAGCTGCCAGCTTCCGGCTAAACCGCCAAGCGGTGTTCGCTACGCTCCTGACATGGCTCGACAGGAGCCGCGCGCTTCAGCCTCGGATGGCCTTGCCCGCCTGCTGCAGCAATTCGAACGCCACGAAGCGTTTGGCATGCCAGCCGGCCAACGTAGGGTCAGGATGATAGACCTCGCCGAGTTCCGACATGCCGGCCATCGCCGCCGCCAGATCCTTGTAGGCACCGGCGGCGACCGCGCCCAGCATCGCCGAGCCGAGCAGCACCGGTTCCGGCGAGGTCGAGGCCACCACCACCATGCCTGTGGTGTCGGCCAGCAGTTGGCGCACCAGCGGGCTTTGGCCGGCGCCGCCACTGACCACGATGGTGTCGACGGGAATGCCCTTGTCATGCTCGGCCCGCACGATCTGGCGCGCGCCGTAGCCCAGCCCGCAGACCCCGGCGACATAGAGCCCGACCAGGCTGTCGAGGCTGGTGTCGAGATCGAGCCCGGCAATCAGCGCGCGCGCGTCCGGGTCGGCGAAAGGCGCGCGGTTGCCGAGGAACTCCGGCACGACATGGATGCCGCCGACCAGGGCCGGCGTGGCCGCGGCTCCATTGCGGCTTTGCGCCTGCAGCGACAGCCAGGCGCTGAGGCTGAGCCCCTCGGCTTGCGCTTTGGCGGTCGCTTCGCCGGCTGCAGGGTGCATGCGCACCAGATGATCAATCGCAGCACCAGCTGCCGACTGGCCGCCCTCGTTCAGCCACAGGCCCGGCACCATGGCCGAGAAATACGGACCCCAGACACCGTCGACGAAGGCCGGCTCGGCGGTCGACGACATGGTGCAGGCCGAGGTGCCGAAAACATAGGCCATGCGCGACAGCACGCTGCCGAAATCGCCGCGCGCGCCGACCGTGCCGACGCCCCCGGCATGCGCGTCGATCAGTCCGGCCGCCACCGCGGTGCCGGGGTTGAGACCAAGGTCTGCTGCTGCCTGCGCGGTCAATCCGCCGCCGAGTGCGGCACCGGCCGGCACGATCTCGGTGCCGATGCGCGCGAATGCCTCGTCGGCCAGCGCGCCGAGGCCGATCTTGCGGAAATACGTCTCGTCCCAGCGGCTCTCATGCGCCAGATAGGTCCATTTGCAGGTCACCGTGCAGACC
>NZ_RZRO01000045.1:0-49515 GCF_003997975.1 Mesorhizobium sp. M7A.F.Ca.US.005.03.1.1 | reverse complement strand
CCGCCGACGCCGTCGTCGTCGCCGAGCCGGAACCCGCTGAATACGTCAAGATTTGCGACGTCTACGGCGCTGGCTACTTCTACATCCCCGGCACCGAGACCTGCCTGCGCATCGGCGGCTATGTCCGTTACGATATCGGCGTGGGCGATCACGGCACCAACGATGGCGTCAACAACGTTCCGGACCGTATGAACGACGACGAGCACGACACCTACTACAAGCAGGCTCGCTTCACGCTGAAGACCTGGACCGGCCAGGAGACCGAACTCGGCACGTTGAAGACCTACACCGAAACCCGCTTCAACTTCGGCAACAACACCGGCGACTACACCGATGAGTTTGCCGGCGACTGGCAGGCTCACAACAAGGGTACCACGCTGAATTTCGCCTGGATCCAGCTCGGCGGCTTGCGCGTCGGTAAAGACGAATCGGCCTTCGATACGTTCATCGGCTATGCCGGCAACGTCATCCAGGATACGATCGTTCCCTACGGCGGCTTCGACACCAATGTCATCCAGTACTACTTCGACGCCGGCAATGGCTTCTCGGCAGTGGTCTCGCTGGAAGAAGGTTATGGCGACTACTCGATCGACAGCTATGTTCCGCATGTTGTCGGCGGCGTGAAGTGGACGCAGGGCTGGGGCGCCATCACCGGCGTTGTCTCGTATGACAGCAACTACGAAGAAGTTGCCGGCAAGGTTCGCCTGGACGTGAACGTCTCCAACGAACTGTCGCTGTGGGTCATGGGTGGCTACGGCTCCGACGACAACCTCGGCGATGATCCGCTGGTCGGAGCTGGCGGTCGCGGCATGTACAAGCAGTGGGGCGGCAACTGGGCGGTGTGGGGCGGTGGCACCTACAAGTTCAACGAGAAGACCTCGTTCAACGCTCAGGTCTCGTATGATGACTGGAAGAACCTCGGCATTGCGGCGAACGTCGCTTATGACGTCGTTCCGGGCTTCACGGTCACGGCCGAAGTCGACTACCAGAACGTCGGCAGTGACGACCTTAACAAGGGTTGGTTCGGCGCTGACAAGAAGAGCAACATCGGCGGCATTCTCCGCTTCCAGCGCTCGTTCTAAGGGCTGGTTCCTTACAGGTGAAATTCAGCCCGGGCGTGCAAGCGCCCGGGCTGTTTTCGTTTCGCGACTGGATCAAGGCAAACAGAAGGATGGGGGTAACGGTAGCTGAATAAATCCGTGGAGTGGTTTCGTGGGATCTGCTGATGGGCGGATGGAAATCACAACCGCGTGATTAAAATCTCTTGAAAGGACGCTTCCAAGCGGGTAGGGCTGACCTATCCCACTCGGGGGTGTGGCAAATGATGACGAACGAAGCGATTCAAGAGGGCGAGTCCTCTGATCATTTTTCGATGTTTTCTTCTCAAAGTCCGAAGATTCGATACATCTATAACAAGATTAGAGAAGTAAAGTCGCATCGGGTCAGAGATCTTTTTTCAGCATATCGTGACATATTATGGGATGATGGGCGGCATAAGTATAATGTCAGCTCTTTCATCGGCGAAATAGACGAGATCCTCCTTGGGGAGCGTTTCAGCGCCTTTGACCAAAGTACCCTCGACAACCTTATCGGCACCTTGCGCCAGCGCGGCAACAGCAACGCAACCATCAATCGAAAGATGGCTGCCCTCAGCAAACTGCTGCGCAAGGCTCACAAGATGGGAGATATCCACAGCCTGCCCGAGTTCCGCCGCCAGAAGGAGCGGGCGGGTCGGATTCGGTTCCTCGAAAGGGACGAAGAGGCGCGCCTGTTCGCCGCCATCAAGAGCCGCAGCGAGGATGCCTACAGGCTTTCCGTTTTCCTGGTCGACACCGGATGCCGTCTCGGCGAGGCGCTTGGGCTGATCTGGAACGATATCCAGGAGCATCGCGTCTCCTTCTGGATCACCAAATCCGGCCGCAGCCGCACCATTCCGATGACCGAGCGGGTCAAAGAGGTCATCAAGCTGCCTCCCACTGAGGGCCGCCGGCCCAAAGGACCGTTCACCAAGCTCAGCCAGGCACAGTTCCGTGCCATCTGGAACGACGCGAAGGCCGAAGTCGGCCTCGGTGCCGACGATCAGGTGGTGCCGCATATACTGCGCCATACCTGCGCCTCGCGTCTGGTCCAGGGCGGCATCGACATCAGGCGCGTGCAGATGTGGCTCGGCCACCAAACGCTGTCGATGACGATGCGCTACGCGCATCTGGCCACCAACGATCTCGATGGCTGTGTCATCGTGCTGGAAACGCCTCGATCGACTCAGCCGGGCGGTAATTGCGCTGAAGGCTCCATGTTTTCTTCGCCGGTGACGACGCCTTCGTCGCCGACGGCAGAGCGGAAAAAGAGGGACGAGGCAGCCGCCGCCGCTAAGGAGTCGCCGAAAGCGACTCGGAAAAGTTCAAAAGCCAAGTAGGCTGAAGAAACTTGCCTATACTATCATAGCTATCCCGTGACCATGTTCGGTCATGGGATTTACTTCAGGATATTCTTCCGCTCGGCCTGATCGAGAAAAGCGCCTATGTCGCCCGGTAGGCTGCCGGTCTCGAGGAACGGCGCATGGCCCTGGCCCTCGACGGTGATCGTCTCCATCATGAAATGGCGCTCTTTCATCTGCTTGAGCGTGTCTATCGACAGCAATCTCGAATTGGCACCACGTATGGCGAGCAACGGGATGGCGGCCAACGCCTCGAATTGCGGCCATAGATCAGGCAGCTTCTGCGTCAGATCGAGACTGGCAACGGTATCCACCAGCTTCGGATCGAAATCCGGCACCAGCCCACCATCCGTTTCGCGGTAGAGAGCCCATACCATCCGATCCCAATCGGCGCCGGCAAGAGCGGGGAAGTCTTCGCCATGCACGCTGCGCTGGGCGGCCGCCGCCTGTGTGCGGGTTTTCGGTGCCGGGTCGCGCTCGAGATAAGACTGGATATGGGCAAGTCCGGCCGTCTCGATCACCGGTCCGATGTCGTTGAAAACAATGGCTTTCAGGACGGATGGCCGCATCGTCCCGAGCACATGGATGATCAATCCCCCGCGCGAGGTGCCGATGAAGGCCGCTTCTCCGATGTTCAGCGCCGCCAGCCCGGCGAGAATGTCGCCGGCCTCCACGCCGACATTGTAATTTTTGACGTCGGGATCATAAGCCGACTGCCCGCGCCCGCGGTAGTCGAAGGCGATGACCTTTCGTGGAGTTGCCGCATGCGTCGACAGATAGAGCGCCAGCTCGTGAAAATCCCTGGCATTGCGGGTCAGGCCAGGCAGGCAGACAACCGGCCAGGGTCCGGAATTGGCCTCGCCATAGACGCGCGCATGGAGTTTTAACCCGTCCGGTGCGCTGTAGAAGAAGTCGGAAAAAAGCTGCTCGCTTGCCATCGGAATGTGCGACCTCGCTGTATCAATCTGGACAGCTACAGGCGAGGGCAGGGATGGTCAATAAAAGGCGCTTTTGCCTTCTCCCACAAGTGGAGAAGGACAGAAAGGCTCAACTCCGCCCGTTCACCAGATCCCCGACAATGTCGTATTTGCCGGAAATACGCATCTTGTAGACCTCGTAATTCTCCATCACGCGCTGAACGTAACTTCTTGTTTCTGTGTAGGGAATCCGCTCGATCCAGTCGACGACCGCGTCGATGTCCTTGCCGCGCGGGTCGCCATATCTGGCCACCCACTGGCTGGCCCGGTTGGGGCCAGCATTGTAGCCGGCGAAGGTCAGCACGTAAGAGCCGTTGAAGCGGTCGAGCTGTTCGCCGAGGAAGGCCGAACCAAGCGTCGCGTTGTAGCCGGCATCGGTGGTCAGCCGTATTTGCGAAAACTGCAGCCCGGCCTTCTTCGCCAATTGCCTTGCGGTTCCCGGCATCAGCTGCAGCAGCCCGCGCGCGCCGGCGCTGGACACGGCGCCGATGTTGAATTCGCTTTCCTGGCGGGCGATCGCATAGGCCAGCGCCTTGCCCGAGCCGGAAATGTCAGCCGAATCGGGAATGACGCCGAGCGGATGCGACAATGCGCCGACATCGATGCCGCGTGCCCCGGCGATCTTGCCGATTTTCAGCGCCATAAAATGGTTCCCTTGCTTTTCGGCAAGGACAGCGAGCAGCGCCAGTTCGCCTGGACTGGTCAACTGCCCGGCAAGGTCGCGATAGAGCGTCTCGGCATAGCGATCGTAGCCCGCCTCCTGCAGCCGCTTGATGGCGCTGACGGCCTCGCGGCCGGCAAAGTTCTGCCGGTCGGCGGCGCTTGGCGAGGGATAGACGATGTTGAGCGCCTGCCGGCCGACACGTTCGGCGGCAAGCTGGCCGTAGAATGTCGTGCCGTAGGCAGCGGCGCGCGCAAAATAATCCCTGGCGTTGCCCGGGCCGCCGACTTCGGCGGCACGGCCGAGCCAGTAATACGCGCGCGACAGCGTCATCGGCCCTTGGGCAAGGTCGGCGATGCGAGCGAAATGCGTTGCGGCAAGCTTGGGGTCGTTCAGGCCGCGCAACGCGTACCAGCCGGCATGGAATTCGGCGTCGGCCGCATTGGTGGCACTTTCGGCAGCGTGTGTGGCGACGATCTTGTACGCGGCCTTCATGTCGCCCTGGTCGACCAGTTCACGCGACAGCACCCGGCGCTCGACCCACCAGGCATCCGGATCGACCAGAGCTTCGCGATCGGTCGGTGCCTGCATCACAATGGCTGCAGCGCCGGCAAAATCCTCCTGCTTGCGCAAATATTCGGCCTGCGCGAAGAAGTAGCCGGCCGAACGTTGCATTGCCGGCACGGCCTTCAGCAGCTTGGGCGCGTTCTTGTCGCCTTTGTCGGCCGCCGCCCATGCATCGGCGAGCTGCTGGGCGCCGGCGAGGCCGGCGACGCGCAGCGCGGAATTCGCGCGGTCGGCATAGAACATGCGCTCCATGCGAAAGCGGTGGTCTGCGGCCGGGATCAGGCTGCCGAATTCCTTGATCAGCGCCGCCTCGTCCCTGGCCTCCAGGATCGCGGTGCGCCAGAAGGGCGACAGCACGGAACGCGCCGCCTTGGTATTGCTGGACGCCACATAGGCGCGGGCGAGAACCATCACGCCTTCGAATGTCTGCGGCTGGCTGCCATCGAACGCCCTGATGACGATGTCGGGGGCAGGGTTCTCTCGATAGAGCGCGCGCTCGCTGTTCTTGCGAAGGGCTACGGTCCCCGGCCAGTTGGGCAGCATCTTGGCCGCAGCAGTGATATCATCGCTCGGAACCTTGTCGCCGCCATAAAGCGCGATCGCCCAGGCAAGGATATGCTGGTCGAGCGACTGCGCCGGAAGGGCATCGCGCACGCCACGAGCGCGGGGACTATCACCCTGCGCCAACGCATCCAGTCCGCTTTTCAAAGGGGCGACGTCGGGCAAGGGCGCCTGTCGCGTTCTGTCCTGCAGGTCTGGCAGCGCAATTGCCGCGCCTGGAATCGGAATGGCTGAGGTGACCCGTGCGTCCACGCTGCCGCTGATCGCCATGCCCGGCATCAGCGCGAGCGCGGCGCCAAGCAGCGCGAGAAGGTGAGGCCGACCGCCCGGCATGATCCTTAAATCTTTCCTTGTCCTGGCATTCCACAAGCTGGCGAAGATGCCTCGAAGCCTAAACTTAGGTCGTGAAGAGCCCGTAAACAAAGAGTTAGCGAGGCCGTTCGAATTGCGCTTGCTGGCACCATGGCAATGCTTGCCGCGCAACCATGTCGAGACTATGGTGCGCCGCTTCGCTTTCGGTTAGAAGGCGCGACCACAAACACCGACACAAAACACCAGAAGTGCCAAGGAGTTGGACGATATGCTGAGAGGCTCGCTTACTGCGCTCGTGACACCGTTCGAAAAGAGCGGGCGTTTCGACGAGAAAGCCTTTCGCGCATTCGTCGAATGGCAACTCGCGGAGGGCACGACGGGCCTGGTGCCGGTCGGCACCACCGGCGAGTCGCCGACACTGTCGCATGACGAGCACCGCCAGGTCGTCAAGGTATGCATCGAGGTGGCCAAGGGACGAGTTCCGGTCGTCGCCGGCGCTGGTTCCAACAACACCGAGGAAGCCGTCGGGCTCGTGCAGTATGCCGAGAAGGCCGGCGCCGATGCCGCCCTGGTCGTCACGCCTTATTATAACAGGCCGACGCAGCGCGGCCTGTATGAGCACTTCGCGGCGGTCGCCAGGGCGACCAAGCTGCCGATCATCATCTACAACATCCCGCCGCGCTCGGTCATCGACATGATGCCGGACACGATGGGCCGGCTCGTGCACGACTTCAAGAATATCGTCGGTGTCAAGGATGCCACCGGCAAGGTCGAACGGGTTTCCGAGCAGCGTGCCACGTGCGGCAAGGATTTCATCCAGCTTTCGGGCGAAGATGCTTCGGCGCTTGGATTCAACGCGCATGGCGGCGTCGGCTGTATTTCGGTGACGTCGAACGTCGCGCCGCGGCTGTGCGCCGAATTCCAGGAGGCAACGCTTGCCGGCGACAGCGCCAAGGCGCTGGATCTGCAGGATCGCCTGCTGCCGCTGCACAAGGCGATCTTCATCGAGCCTGGCGTTTCCGGCGCCAAATACGCGCTGTCGAAGCTAGGCAAGGTCGAAAACGTGCTGCGCTCGCCGCTGGTGACGATCGAACAGTCGACTGCCGACAAGATCGATGCGGCTATGAAGCACGCCGGCTTGATTAATTAGGGATGAGGCGCCACCTCTCCGCATCATGAATCAAGTCAGAAAAGCCGATCCCAACAACAAGACCGTTTCGGAAAACCGCAAGGCGCGGTTTTCCTATGAGGTGCTCGACACGGTCGAGGCCGGTCTGGTGCTGACCGGCACCGAGGTCAAGTCGCTGCGCCAGGGCCAGGCCAACATCCAGGACAGCTACGCCTCGGTCGAAGGCGGCGAGATCTGGCTGATCAACTCCTATCTGCCGGAATATCTGCAGGCCAACCGCTTCAACCACGAGCCGCGCCGCCGCCGCAAGCTGCTGCTCAACAAGCGCGAAATGGCGAAACTGTCGCAAAGCGTCGACCGCGAAGGCATGACGCTGGTACCGCTGAAAATCTATTTCAACGACCAGGGCCGCGCCAAGCTGCTGCTCGCCGTCGGTCGCGGCAAGAAACTGCACGACAAACGCGAGAGCGAGAAGCAGCGCGACTGGTCGCGCGAGAAGGGCCGGCTGTTAAAAGAGCGTGGGTAGGCTGGGGCCATTCGCTTGAAGAACCGGATTGTCCTCTTTGGTCTGGCCAGTCTGGTCTTGGTATGTTTCGTCGCAGCAGGCGGCTACATCTATTTCAGGGCATTCTCGCCGGACCGCGACAAATATCCGCTCAGGGGCATCGACGTTTCCCATCATCAGGGCCGGATTGACTGGCCGCGTGTCGCCGCCGACGATGTCGCCTTCGCAGTCATCAAGGCGACCGAAGGCGGCGATCATGTCGACGATGCCTTCGCGAGGAATCTGGAAGAGGCCCGCGCCGCCGGTCTCGCCGTCGGCGCCTATCACTTTTTCACCTTTTGCCGACCTGGCGCCGACCAGGCGAAGAATTTCATCTCGGTTGTGCCGCACGACCAGCCGCTGCTGCCGCCGGTCGTCGACATCGAATTCGGCGGCAACTGCCCGCAGCGGCCGACGCCCGAACAATTGAACGCCGAACTGGCCGCGTTCCTCGCTCTAGTCGAGGCGACGTTCGGCAAGCCTGCGATCGTCTATCTGACCGATGAGGCAGCGCAGACCTATGCAGGGCGCATTGCTGCCCGTCCGCTCTGGCTCCGCTCGTTGCTCCTGGAGCCGGACCGCGACGACTGGGTCTACTGGCAGTACCACAACAGGGGTCGCGTCGACGGCATCAATGGCGATGTCGATATGAACGTGCTGAAGGGTGGGCCGGCGGTGCTGGCTGCACTGTTTGCGCCATCAAGCTGATCCGCTGGCGCCCGACTCTATTTCCGCAGGAACGCCGCTATCTGGCTGAAAACGCTAACGAACATCGCTTCGGTCAGCACACCGGTGTTGGTGTTGTAGCGCGAGCAATGATAGCTCGAAAACAGCGTGATGCTGCCGGCCGGCAGCTGCCCGCCATGCTTGAACGGATAGGCGGCGACGCGCCCGCCCAGCGCCCGCACCGTCGACTGATGCGCGATCGATCCCAGTGCCAGCACGGCGCGCAGATTCGGGAACCTGGCGATCGTCGGCACCAGGAATGTCCGGCAGGTGGCAATCTCAGCGCCCACCGGCTTGTTCTCCGGCGGCACGCAGCGCACCGCGTTGGTGATCGCGGTGCCGACCAGCTCCAATCCGTCATCTGGCCGCGCCTTGAACTCTCCGCGCGCAAAACCGTGCGAAATCATCGTCGAGTAGAGCAGGTCGCCGGCATAGTCGCCGGTGAACGGGCGGCCCGTTCGATTGGCACCGCGCAGGCCAGGCGCCAGCCCGACGATCAGCAACTGAACCGCCGCGTCACCCTCGGGTGGTAAAAAAGTCGGCACCGGCGCATTGAACCAGGACGGCTCGCGCTGCCGCCACTCGGCGATGAAGTCATGCAGCCTTGGGCAGAGCGGGCAATCGCGGCCGGGTTCGGAGGCGGAAAGCACGGTCAAGGCGACCGGCCTCAATAATCGTCCTCGTCGACTTCGGCCGGCTCGGGCCTGCGCACCGGGCGCTCGGACGGGTCACGGCCAACCTCGTTCTTCAGCGTCGTCAGGTCGATGAAATGGTCGGCCTGGCGGCGCAGATCGTCGGAGATCATCGGCGGCTGCGAGGCCATGGTCGAGACGATCGATACCTTGCGGCCACGCCGCTGCAATGCCTCGACCAATGTGCGGAAATCGCCGTCGCCGGAAAAGATGACGTAGTGGTCGACGACATCGGCGAGTTCCAGCGCATCGACGGTGAGCTCGATGTCCATATTGCCCTTGATCTTGCGGCGGCCGGTCGAGTCGGTGAATTCCTTGGCCGGCTTGGTGACCACCTTGAAGCCATTATAGTCGAGCCAGTCGATCAGTGGACGGATCGAGGAGTATTCCTGATCCTCGACCAGCGCCGTGTAATAATAGGCGCGCAGCAGATAGCCGCGCTTCTGGAAGCTCGACAGAAGCTTGCGGTAGTCGATGTCGAAGCCGAGCGCGCGCGACGTCGCGTAGAGATTGGCGCCGTCGATGAATAGGGCGATTTTTTCACGAGGGTCGAACATGGAAAATATTCCTTCTCGAAATAAACACCCGTCTAAACCAAATGCGATAGCGTTCGGTCAGGCTCATAATAAACCGGCTGACCTCTATGCCATCCGAGATAGCGCCAGTTTCGCGGCAATCCAAGGGCGCGTGCGGCACTGCAAGCAATTGTGATCGGGACACCGAACACATAGCACAGACTGGTTTTGCCAAATCGGGTGTTTGAACCAAGGTTTGGGCGCCATGCAACCCAGCCATTGCCATGATGCTTGTATTTTGGCGGCGTTCGGGTTATGGACCGCGCCTGTTTTCCATCAAATCCATCGCATGAAAGGGGCAATCCATGGCCCGCGTAACCGTTGAAGATTGCATCGACAAGGTCGACAACCGCTTCGAGTTGGTGCTCCTTGCCGGCCATCGTGCCCGGCAGATCAGCCAGGGCGCGCCGATCACAGTGCCGCGTGACAACGACAAGAATCCGGTTGTGGCGCTGCGCGAGATCGCCGATGAGACGCTGTCGCCCGACGACCTCAAGGAAGATCTGATCCATTCGCTGCAGAAGCATGTCGAGGTCGACGAGCCCGAGGCCGATGGCGAGGCGATTGCCGATCAGACCGGCACCGCCGTTGCCGCCACCGACGCCGACGACGCCGAGGAGAACATCACCTTCGACCGGATGACCGAGGAAGACCTCCTGGCCGGCATCGAGGGCCTGGTGCCGCCGGAAAAGAGCGACGACTACTAAGCCAGCGTTCTGGACCTGCCTGGAATACGTTTCCGGCACTTCCGTCCAGTCAGTTTCGTGGCTATCTATGGGATGCGCCGTACGCTAGTGCGGCGCATCAATCATTTCAGCACCGCGAGATTCCGCCCATGATGCGTCAGTATGAGCTTGTCGAGCGCGTCCAGCGCTACAAGCCTGACGTCAACGAGGCGTTGCTCAACAAGGCCTATGTCTATGCCATGCAGAAGCATGGCCACCAGAAGCGCGCTTCCGGCGATCCGTATTTCTCGCATCCGCTCGAAGTCGCCGCCATCCTCACCGAAATGCATATGGACGAGGCGACGATCGCGGTCGCCCTGCTGCACGACACCATCGAGGACACGACCGCCACGCGGGCCGAGATCGACGATCTGTTCGGCCCCGAAATGGGCAAGCTGGTCGAGGGCCTGACCAAGTTGAAGAAGCTCGATCTGGTCTCGAAGAAGGCCGAGCAGGCGGAAAACCTGAGAAAGCTTCTGCTGGCGATTTCGGAAGATGTCCGCGTGCTGCTGGTCAAGCTCGCCGATCGTTTGCACAATATGCGCACCCTCGACCACATGCCGGAGGCCAAGCGCCTGCGCATCGCCGAGGAGACGATGGATATCTACGCACCGCTGGCCGGGCGCATGGGCATGCAAGGCATGCGTGAAGAGCTGGAGGAGATCGCCTTCCGCTTCATTAATCCTGAAGCCTATCGCGCCGTCACCGCACGGCTTGCCGAAATCTTCGAACGCAACAAGGGCGTGCTGACGGACATCGAAAAGGCACTGTCCACGTTGTTCGAGAAGCATGCGATCAACGCCAGCGTAAAGAGCCGGCAGAAGAAGCCGTGGTCGGTGTTCCGCAAGATGGAGGCCAAGGCGCTGTCCTTCGAGCAGCTCTCTGACATCTTCGGCTTTCGCGTCGTCGTCGACACGGTCGAGGACTGCTACCGGGCGCTTGGCGCCATCCACACCGCGTGGTCGATGGTGCCGGGTCGCTTCAAGGACTACATCTCGACGCCGAAACAGAACGACTACCGCTCGATCCACACCACCATTGTCGGCCCGTCGCGCCAGCGTGTCGAGCTGCAGATCCGTACCCGAGAGATGAACAAGATCGCCGAATACGGCGTCGCCGCCCATTCGATCTACAAGGATACCGGCGGCAAGACGAATGGCGCCGCCCACGCGATTTCAAAGGAAACCAACGCCTACGCCTGGCTGCGCCGCACCATCGAGCAGCTTGCCGAAGGCGACAACCCTGAGGATTTCCTCGAAAATACCAAGCTGGAACTGTTCCAGGACCAGGTGTTCTGCTTCACCCCGAAAGGCATGTTGATTGCGCTGCCGCGCGGCGCGACACCGATCGACTTCGCCTATGCGGTGCACACCGATGTCGGCGACACCTGCGTCGGTGCCAAGGTCAACGGCCGCATCATGCCGCTGATGACGGAACTGAAGAACGGCGACGAGGTCGAGATCATCCGCTCCAAGGCGCAGGTGCCGCCGGCGGCGTGGGAATCGGTCGTCGTCACCGGCAAGGCGCGCTCGGCCATCCGCCGTGCCACCAAGAACGCCATCCGCAAGCAATATTCGGGTCTTGGCATCCGCATCCTGGAACGCGCCTTCGAGCGTGCCGGCAAGACCTTCACCAAGGAGAGCCTGAAGCAGGTGCTGCACAGGTTGGCGCGCAAGGACATCGAGGATGTGCTGGCCTCTGTCGGGCGTGGCGAGCTCGCCTCCACTGATGTCATGAAGGCGGTATTCCCTGACTACAAGGATGAGCGCGTCACCACGGCCGTCCCCAAGCCGCGAGAGGAGGGCTGGTCGAAGATCCGCAATGCCGCCGGCATGCTGTTCCAGATTCCGGGTCGTGCCGCGCGCAAGGACAAGGACCAGCCGCGCGATGGAGCCGTGCCGATCCGCGGCGTGCGCGGCGATCTGCCGGTGCGCTTCGCGCCGGAAGGGGCAGTCCCTGGCGATCGCATCGTCGGCATCGTCCAGCCGGGCACCGGCATCACTATCTATCCGATCCAGTCGCCAGCGCTGCAGGCGTTCGATGACCAGCCCGAGCGCTGGATCGACGTGCGCTGGGACATCGATGAGCGCACCAAGGAACGCTTTCCGGCGCGCGTATCGGTCACCGCCATCAACGCGCCGGGGTCACTCGCCGATATAGCGCAGGTGGTTGCCTCGAACGACGCCAACATCCATACGCTGTCGATGGTGCGCACTGCGCCCGACTTCACCGAAATGCTGATCGATCTCGAAGTCTGGGATCTCAAGCACCTCAACCGGCTGCTATCGCAGCTCAAGGACAATTCGAGCGTCAGCGACGCAAGACGCGTCAATGGCTAGACCATGCTCCGGTTTCGGACAACGTCATGGTCAATCAAAAAGAGGCAGACATGAACACCGATGAAGTGCTGGGCATTTTCCGCGAGGCGGGTGCTGTTCTGGAAGGGCATTTCATTTTGACCTCGGGCCTGCGCAGTCCGGTCTTCCTGCAGAAGGCGCGCGTGTTCATGCATGCCGACAAGACCGAGCTTCTGTGCAAGGCGCTGGCGGAGAAGATCCGCGCAGGCGTGCCCGGCAAGATCGACTATGTCGTCGGCCCGGCGATCGGCGGGCTGATCCCGGCCTATGAGACCTCACGTCATCTCGGCGTGCCGGCGATCTGGGTCGAGCGGGAAGGGGGCGAGTTCCGCTTGCGCCGCTTCGAGATCGCCAGGGGGTCGCGTGTCGTCATCGTCGAGGACATCGTCACCACCGGCCTGTCGATCCGAGAGACCATCGAGTGCCTGCGCGAGCTTGGCGCCGAGGTGGTTGCCGCGGCCTGCATCATCGATCGTTCGGCCGGCAAGACTGATGTCGGCGTGCCGCTCATCGCGCTTGCCGAGTATGAGGTCCCGGCCTATCCGGCCGACCGGCTGCCGCCGGAGCTTGCCGCCATCCCGGCGATCAAGCCCGGCAGCCGCAACATCTGACGGGGCATGCCGACATGCGTGAAGACGAATTGGAAATGATCGCCGGCATCGATCATTTCGTGCTGACGGTCGCTTCGCTGGAAGTGACCTGTGAGTTTTACCAGCGCGTGCTGGGTTTTGAGCGCATCGACGCGGCCGATCGACCGACGGCGCTGGCTTTCGGTAGCCATAAGATCAATGTGCATGAGGTCGGCCGGACTTTCGAGCCAAAGGCGAAGTCGCCGACATCAGGATCAGGTGATTTCTGCCTGATCACCGAGCGGCCACTGGATGAGGTCCGTGCGCGGCTCGCGGCCAATGGTGTGGTGGTGGAACTCGGCCCGGTTGAACGTATCGGGGCCCGAGGTCCAATGATGTCGGTCTATTTCCGCGACCCGGACGGCAATCTGGTCGAGGTCAGCGAATACCTGCCGTAGCCGCTGGCGGCGCTGTGCCTTTCGGCGATGCGACTGCCGTTCCTTAAATTTGCCGCGATTGTCCAATGTTCGAAGCAAGACCAGCCGCCCCGAAGGGCGGCGACAAGCGCGGCACAAAAGGTGTTTGGTTGTTCTTGCGCCAGCGCGTTGTTATATAAGCTGGCGATTGCCATAGGGTGATCGTCAAGCGCAAGATGTGGCTGCCACGCCCGGCTGAAGGTGCCGTTGCGGGCGCTGTGGAACGGGAACAGAGTGCTATTTCGACGCCGCAAGCCTGATGGCCTTTATGAGCGGGTGCGTACCTATCTTTGGCCGCGCCGCTCGTTTTCGCGCTCGCTTCAGTATTTTTCCAAGCGCATCCTGCGGCTGAAGGCCACACCGCATGCGGTGGCGGCCGGCGTTGCGGCCGGTGTCTTCGCTTCATTCTTCCCCGTCGGTTTCCATTTCATCATCGCTGCCATCCTGTGCTGGGTGATCGCCGGCAATTTGGTGGCGGCGGCGCTTGGCGCCGTTTTTTTCGGCAACCCGCTCACCTTCCCGTTGCTATGGGGCGCGTCGTGGGAAACGGGCAAGCTCATCCTGCATGACCGTTTGCCGACACATGGGCCGCCGGCGCATCTGGGCGAGATGTTGCACAACCTCTCCTTCGCGCAATTGTGGAAACCGGTCCTTGAACCGATGCTGATCGGTGCGGTTCCGCTCGGCTTGATCTTCGGGCTGCTGTTCTACGCCATCACGCGCTGGGGCATGAACGCTTTCCGCGAACAGCGGCGCAAACGCCTGGCCGAGCGCGCAAGCCGGCATGCGCAATCGTCCCATCCCGGCGCAAGCATCGGTTCCACTGCGCGATGATCATCGGCATCGGCAGCGACCTGATCGACATCAGACGCATCGAGAAATCGCTGGAGCGTCACGGCCAGCGCTTCGTCCAGAGAATCTACACCGACATCGAACAGGCGCGTTCGGACAATCGACGCGCCCGCGCGGCCTCCTATGCCAAGCGTTTCGCCGCCAAGGAGGCCTGCGCCAAGGCGCTGGGCACCGGACTGGCGCAGGGCGTGTTCTGGCGCGACATGGGTGTCGTCAACCTGCCCAGTGGCGCGCCGACCATGGCGCTGACGGGAGGAGCGCAGGCCAGGCTGGACAAAATCCTGCCAAAGGGCCATCGGGCGGCAATCCACCTCACCATCACGGATGATTTCCCGCTCGCTCAAGCCTTTGTGATCATCGAGGCGCTGCCCGTCGAAGAAGCGCCACATTGATTGCCTCTGACGACCGGCATTGACGTTGCCCAGCGCGCGCCGAGACTCTATACCATCCAACGCACAATCGAGGACGACATGAGCGTGGCTGAAAAATCCGAGAAGAAATCCGGCGGGCTTGGCGAGACCGTCAGCGTCATCGTCCAGGCGCTTTTGCTCGCCCTGGTCATCCGCACGCTGCTGTTCCAGCCTTTTTCGATCCCATCGGGATCAATGCGGCCGACGCTTTTGGAAGGCGACTATCTGTTCGTCACCAAATGGTCCTATGGCTATTCGCGCTATTCGCTGCCTTTCGGACCCGATATTTTTTCGGGCCGCATCTGGGGCGCCGAGCCGAAGCGCGGCGACGTGGCGGTTTTCAAGTTCCCGCCTGATCCGTCCGTCGACTACATCAAGCGCGTTGTCGGCCTGCCGGGTGACAAGATCCAGGTCAAGGACGGCCAGCTTTTCATCAACGGCGTCGGCGTGCCGCGCGTGAAAACAGGCCAGATCGACAATCCCGACATCACCGAGGAATCGCGCCCGATCGATGTCTATCGTGAGACCCTGCCCAACGGCGTCAGCTACGACACGCTTGACCTGAATTCGAACTCGATCGGCGACAACACCCGCGAATTCGACGTGCCGCCCGGCCACTATTTCATGATGGGCGACAACCGGGACAATTCCGCCGACAGCCGTTTCACTGTCGGCTACGTTCCCGCGGAAAATCTGGTTGGCCGCGCCAATCTTGTCTTCTTCTCGATCGCCGGCAAGGCGAGCCCTCTCGAAATCTGGAAATGGCCGTCGCTGATGCGCGCTTCGCGCCTGTTTCACTTCGTCAATTGATGGCTTTGAAGCGCCCGACAGGCGAAACACTGGCCGGTTTGGTGAAGGCCAAGACCGGTTACGTCTTCAAGGATATCCGTTTGCTCGAGACCGCCTTGACGCATTCCAGTGCGGTCAAGGCGGCCACCAACAACCAGCGTCTTGAATTTCTTGGCGACCGCGTGCTCGGGCTTGTCGTCGCCGATATGCTTTTCGAAAAATTTCCCGATGCGCCGGAAGGTGAAATCGCGCCGCGCTTCAATGCGCTGGTCGATGCGCGGACCTGCTCCGAAATCGGCATCGAAATGCAGCTGGAGGATCTGGTCCGCGCCGATTCTGCCTTGAAGATGCGGTCGCGCGGCTCGGGCGGAAACTATCTGGCGGATGCGGTCGAAGCGCTGATTGCGGCGGTTTACGTCGACGGTGGCATCGAGGCCGCGCGGCGGTTCGTCCTGCGCTATTGGGAACCGCGCTCGCATACGGTGATCGCAAAGCCGCTCAATCCGAAATCCGATCTGCAGGAATGGATTGCCAAGACCAGCGATATCAGACCCGAATATGTGATCGACAAGCGCGAGGGACCCGACCATCAGCCGGTCTTCACTGTATCCTTGCAGGTCCGCGGCTTTGCGCCGATAAGCGGCACCGGCGGCTCGCGCAGGGCGGCCGAAGAAGCGGCGGCTTCGGCATTTCTTGTGCGCGAAGGCGTTTGGGCCGCCGCATCGGCCCAAAAATCGGGGGGCTCGCGGCCCTCCAGTGAAGGGAGCGCGGCATGACCGCTACCGAAGAGCCGGCGACCACAGCCGCCGCCACGCATTCCGGCTTTGTCGCGCTGATCGGCGCGCCCAATGCGGGCAAGTCGACCTTGGTCAACCAATTGGTCGGCGCCAAGGTGTCGATCGTCACCCACAAGGTGCAGACGACTCGCGCCATCGTGCGCGGCATCGCCACGCATGACAATGCGCAAATCGTTTTCGTCGACACGCCCGGCATCTTCAAGCCGAAGCGAAGGCTCGACACGGCGATGGTGACCACCGCCTGGGGTGGGGCCAAGGACGCCGATATCGTACTGCTTCTGATCGACGCCGAGCGCGGCATCAGGGGCGACGCCGACGCCATCCTCGAACGGCTGAAGGATGTGCGCCAGCCGATGGTGCTGATCCTCAACAAGGTCGACCGCGTCAAGCACGAAGCGCTGCTGGCTCTGTCGGCGGCAGCGAACGAAAGGGTGCCGTTCAAGCGCACCTTCATGGTGTCGGCGCTGACCGGTTCCGGCTGCAAGGACGTGCTCGATTATCTGGCCGAGTCTCTGCCGGTCGGTCCCTGGTACTATCCGGAAGACCAGATCTCGGACCTGCCGATGCGCCAGCTCGCGGCCGAGATCACGCGCGAGAAGCTTTATCTCAGGCTGCATCAGGAATTGCCCTATTCCTCGCATATCGAGACCGAGAAATGGGAAGAGAAGCCGGACGGCTCGGTGCGCATCGACCAGACCATCTATGTCGAGCGCGACAGCCAGAAGAAGATCGTTCTCGGCCACAAGGGCGAGACCATCCGCGCCATCGGCCAGGCGGCGCGCATGGAGATAGCAGGCATCCTCGAACAGAAGGTGCACCTGTTCCTGTTCGTCAAGGTGCGCGAGAACTGGGGCGACGACCCCGAGCGCTACCGCGAAATGGGGCTCGAGTTTCCGCGCTAGGCTCGATGGTCAGCAAGCCGAACATCGACATAACGCTTGTCAGCCGATTGATCGCCACGCAATTTCCCAAGTGGAAGGATCTTCCGGTCAGGCCGGTTGCATCAGGCGGATGGGACAACAGGACCTTTCATCTGGGCGGCGAGATGACCGTGCGACTGCCAAGCGCCGCGGCCTATTCCCTGCAGGTGGAAAAGGAGCATCGCTGGCTGCCGAGGCTCGCACCTCTGCTGCCGCTGCCGATCCCGGTGCCGCTGGCGATGGGAGTTCCGGCCGAAAGCTATCCCTGGCACTGGTCCGTCTACCGCTGGATCGAAGGCGAGACGGCAGAGCGCGAGCGGATTGCCAGCCTGCCGCAATTTGCGACCGACCTGGCCGCGTTCCTGGTCGCCCTTCAGCGTATCGATGCCACCGGTGGACCGGCGCCGGGACAGCACAATTTCTTTCGCGGCGGAGCACTCAGCGTCTACGATGGCGAGGCCCGGCAAGCGATTGCCGCCCTCGAAGGCAAGATCGACACGGCCGCAGCCAGTGCGGTGTGGGAGGCAGCACTTGCCGCACAATGGCACGGTGCGCCGGTCTGGTTCCACGGTGACGTCAGTTGGGGAAACCTGTTGGTCAGGCAAGGCCGATTGAGCGCGGTGATCGACTTCGGAACCTCCGGCGTCGGCGATCCCGCCTGCGATCTGGCGATTGCGTGGACGCTGTTTGAAGGCAAAAGCCGGGAGGCGTTTCGTGCCGGCCTTCCGGCCGACGGGGCGATGTGGGCGCGCGGTCGTGGCTGGACGCTTTGGAAGGCGCTGATCACGGTCGCTGGACAGATCGACGCCAACCCTGTTGAGGTTGAGAAATCCTGTCACGTGATCGATGAAGTCCTTGCCGACCGCGCGCGCGAGCGTGAAGCGCCGAACGATAAGCCGCTCTAGCCAACCAAAACCCAGTCCCGTCGCCAAACATCCGCCGTCGCATGGCGCGACCAGGGACATTCCGACCGACGCATGCTTCCCGGGAGTGCCAATCCGCCTGATCGAGGCGGACGACCACGTCGCCCGTGTCGCCAAGGTCGACTGAGAGGCGTCACGGAGGAATCGTTTTTGAACGGTTGGCTGCTGTCACAATCGGGGACGCCACAGCGCTCCAGGGTTTCGATCGTCTTGGAAGAAGCAGACAGGCTTGGAAGCGTCATCCCGCTTTTCGCCTCGGCATCAGAGTGAGATTGGCGAATGGGCGTCACCTGGCGATAGAGGGGTCGGCAAGATTCAGGTCGATGTCGGCGAAAACCAGGTAGATATTCCACATTGTGCGGTATTTTTAGAAATATAAAACGTTGAATTATATTTGGCCGCGAAAGTATCCCATATATATATTCAATATGTGACGTTGTGCCACTTGTGCCATTCGCCGTCACGGAAAGTGTTATTTGTGCAACACAGCATTAATCTGTTCACGGAATTGGCATTATTTCGGAAATCGTCATTGAAGGCAGATGATCGATGGGTATGTTCGCCGCTGAAAAGGGCGAGCGGTGTGAGCCTTTTTCGTTGTGGGGGTGAGGCGGGAAAACATTGCCGCCAGCCACAAATCCGAAGCCATTTATAACTATGACTGGAGAGGTCAGAAAATGAACATCAAGAGCCTCCTTCTCGGCTCAGCCGCGGCCCTGATCGCGGTCAGCGGCGCGCGCGCCGCCGACGCTGTCGTCGTCGCCGAACCGGAACCGGCCGAATACGTCAAGATTTGCGACGTCTACGGCGCCGGCTACTTCTATATTCCGGGCACCGAGACCTGCCTGCGCATCGGCGGTTATCTCCGCTACGACATGGGCGTCGGCGATTCCGGCTCGCTCGATGGCGCCAACAACGTTGCCGATCACATGGACGGCGATAGGCACGACACCTATTACAAGAACATGCGCTTCACGCTGAGGACTTATACCGGCCAGGAAACCGAACTCGGCACGTTGAAGACCTTTACCGAAACTCGCTTCCAGTTCGGCAACTCCTCCGGCGACTATACAGGCGACGGCACCGGCTGGCAGGCCGGCAACAAGACCACCACCCTCAATTTCGCCTGGATCCAGCTCGGTGGTCTGCGCGTCGGTAAGGATGAAACGGTATACGACCAGTTCATCGGTTATGCCGGCAATGTCATCCAGGACACGCTCATCCCGTATGGTGTCAAGGATACCAATCTCATCAGCTATTACTTCGACGCTGGCAGCGGCTTCACGGGCGTGGTCTCGCTTGAGGAAGGCACCGCCGTCAACACCATCGACAGCTATGTTCCGCATGTCGTCGGCGGCTTGAAGTACAAGGGCGACTGGGGTGCGATCACTGGCGTCGTGGCCTATGACAGCAACTATGAGGAAGTGGCCGGCAAGGTCCGTTTGGACGTCAACGTCAGCAAGGAACTGACGCTGTTCGTCATGGGCGGCTACGGCACCAACGACAACATCAACGACTTCGGCACAGGCCGTACCCAATACAAGCCGTGGGGCGGTAACTGGGCAGTCTGGGGTGGCGGCACCTACAAGTTCAACGAGAAGACCTCGTTCAACGCCCAGATTTCCTATGACGACTGGAAGAACCTCGGCGTCGCTGCCAACGTTGCCTATACCATTGTGCCCGGCTTTACGGTCACGACTGAAGTCGATTACCTCAATGCAGGAAAATTCGACGACTTCGACTTCAACAACTGGACCAAGGCCGACAAGAAGAGCAGCGTCGGCGGCATCGTCCGCTTCCAGCGCAATTTCTAGCAGATCGACTGACCTCACCAGCCCGCCCGCAGCACATCGCTGCGGGCGGTTTTTTATGCATTGGTGTGAGAGTTACCCAGGAGCCAAGCCCATACCTTGATTTCGCCACCCGATCGGTGAAAAGCTCCTGAAATGGAATGGCGCGACGAGGGAATCATTCTCGGCACCCGCAAGCATGGCGAAACCAGCGCCATTCTCGAGGTGCTGACGCGAGCGCATGGCCGTCATCTCGGCCTTGTTCGCGGCGGCCGTTCGCGCAAACAGCAGCCCGTCCTCCAGCCCGGCAATCGCGTCGACCTGTTGTGGCGTGCGCGCCTTGATGAACATCTCGGCACGTTCCAGGCCGAAGCGATCGAGATGAATGCTGCCCGGTTGATGGACAGCGCCGTCGCCGTCTACGGCTTGCAGACCATGGCCGCGCATCTGCGCCTGCTGCCCGAGCGCGACGCGCATGAAGGTCTCTACGAAACGCTTGCCGTGATGATCGTCCATCTCGACGACGCCGACGTTGCCGGAGAACTGGTGGCGCGCTTCGAGCTTCTGGTGCTGGACGAACTCGGCTTCGGCCTCGATCTCAGTCGATGTGCCGCCACCGGCACGCGACAGGACCTGGCCTATGTCTCGCCGAAGTCGGGACGCGCGGTATCGCGCGAAGCCGGTTTGCCATGGCGCGACAAGATGCTGGCTCTGCCGGCCTTCCTACAGCGCGGCTCCGGCCTGCGCGCCGATGCGGCTGATGTCGACGACGCCTTCCGGCTCACCGGCTTCTTCTTCAACCGCCATGTCTATGAGCCGCGCGGCATCGAGCCGCCGGACGCTCGTACCGGCTTCCTCGCCGCCTTGCGCAAACATCACGCGCGCGGCAAGGCCATAGCTGGCGAGGACGCAACCAGAGAAATCATCACATGAGCGAGGTCGAACTTTATCCTGGCCGGGTCTCACCGCTCGGGCTCGGCACCATTCCGCACGCCGATATCCTGAAATACACCGGTCTGGAATTGCTGCAGCGCATCGTCGACGGCAAGTATCCGGCGCCGCCGATTTCCTTTCAGCTGAATTTCACTCTCACCGAAGTCTCGGAAGGGCGCGCTGTCTTTCGTGGCATGCCGAGCGAGCGCCATCTCAACCCGCTGGGCAGCGTGCATGGCGGCTGGGCGGCGACGCTGCTCGATTCGGCACTGGCCTGTGCCGTGCAGACGCTGCTCGAAAAGAGCGAGGCCTATACGACGGCGGAGTTCAAGGTGAATTTGACGCGTCCCATCACGCCGAAGACCGGCGAGGTGGTCTGCGAGGGCAGGGTTGTTCACAAGGGCCGCACGTTGGCGGTGTCGGAAGCGACGCTGAAGGATGCCGGCGGCAAGCTGCTGGCTTTCGGCACCGAAACATGCTCGATCTTTCCGGCCGCCAATCTGGCGGCGCGCTGAGTTTTCTGGCCGCTTGGCCGCCGCATTTGAATGTCAGTACGACGAATGTCAGTGAAAACTGGCCTGGTTTGGGGGAACCGCCATGTTTGAAAGCCTGATCGGCCTTGTCGCCATCATCGCCTTGTTCGTCATCATTTCGCGTCAGCAGAGCCGCATCGGCCTTGTCGAGCGTGAGCTTGGCGCGCTGCGCAGCCTTGTGCTCTCGGGAGCCGTGCCGCCGGCGGCCAAGCCGTCCGAACAGGCGGTGGCCGACAACGCACCCGCCGATGTGATTCCAGCCGTTGCGGCAGCGGCCGACATTCCCTCTCCAGCGACAAGCGAGCCGGTCGCCGCACCGGCGCCAGCCACGGAAACGGAAGACTCGACCGGCGAGATCGTGTCCGGGCCGTGGACCGCTCCAGAACCGGCGCCGAAGGCGGTGGAACCCGCGGAGCTTCCCGGAGCGACGAAAGCCGCCCGCCAATCCGATGTCGAAACCGCGCTCGGCACCCGCTGGGCGGTCTGGGTCGGCGGCATCGCCCTGGCGCTGGGCGGTCTGTTCCTGATCCGCTACACCATCGAAGCCGGCATTTTCGGCCCCGGCGTACGGCTGACCATGGCCGGCGCGCTCGGCCTTGTGCTGGTCGCCGGCGGCGAGTTCGTCCGCCGCACCGGCTTCAAGATGCCCGTACAAGGCGCCGCGGGCGCCTATATTCCGGCGATCCTGGCAGCGGCCGGTGCCTTCATCCTGTTCGGCACCGTCTATGCCGCGCATGGCATCTACGGCTTCATCGGCCCGGCACTCGCCTTCACGCTGCTCGGCGTCATCGGCGTGGCGACGATCGCGGCAGCCCTTGTCCATGGCCAGGCGCTGGCCGGCATCGGCCTTGTCGGCGCCATGGTGACGCCGGTGCTGGTCGCCTCGCAGGCACCCAATCCCTGGGCGCTGTTCGGCTATCTCGCCATCGTGCTTGCCGCCACCGGCGTCATCGCCCGCATGCGCGACTGGAAGTTGCTGATGGCGGCTGCCTTTTTCGGCACCGGTGTCTGGACCATTCTCTATATGACCGATGCGCCGGGGGCGAAGCTCTCTGCGATCCTGTTCATCGACGCCGTCACGCTGGCCGTGCTCGCCCTTGTCTGGCTCGCTCGCCGTGGCGACGAAACCACGCCAGACAGGGCTTTCGACTGGCCGTCCATCGTGCCTGGCCTGTTCGTCGCATTCTCGGCACTGGGCCTGTCGGTCGACCCGGCCTTTGCTGCCGCCAGCTATGCCTTGCCGGGCGCGGTGGTGATCGCCGCGATGGTGGCGGTCACGCTTTATCGTCCGCTGGCGCTGCCGCTCCTCTATGCCGCGGGACTGGTCACGGTGCTGATCTATCTCGGCATCATCCCGCCAACCTTGATCGCTTCCGATTTTTCGGGCGGCGCCTTGGGCGTCGACGGACTGCCGGTGGCCACGTCCAACGCGCTGACCTTGCGCATCGGCATCGCACTCGGCCTGGTCTTCATCGGCGCCGGCTTCTGGGCCGCGCGCCGGTTCGCCGCCGGCACGCAGATCCGCGCGGCCTCATGGGCAGCGTGGGGCGTCATCGTCCCGCTGGTCGTCCTGCTGGCGCTCTGGTTCACTTTCGGCAATCTCGACCGTGACCCTGTCTACGCCGCCGCAGCGGCACTGCTGGTCGTCATTTTCGCCGCCGGCGGCGAGTGGATCGCGCGGGCCGAGGAGCCGCCGCTCAAGGGCGGCATCGCCGTGTCGTTTGCCCTGGGCGGCGCGGCCATCGCCGGGCTGCTGCTGATGCATATGGCTTTCGATTCCGGCTGGACCACCATCCTGCTCGGTGCGGCGGCCATTGTGCCGGCGCTGGCCACGCGCTGGCGCGTCTATCCGGTGCTCGGCTGGATTTCGGTCGGCGCGGTGATCGCGGTGCTTGGCCGTGTCGCCTTCGACCCGACCATTGTCGGCGCCGGGTTCCTGTCGACGACGCCGGTGTTCAACTGGCTGTTGCCCGGCTACGGCGTGCCGGCGCTGGCCTTCGGCTTTGCCGCCTGGCAGCTTGCGCGCACAACGAATGGCCGGCCGCGCCTTGCCATGGAGGCGGCAGCGGCACTGTTTGCGCTGCTCACGCTCGCCATACTGGTGCGCCACGCCATGCACGGTGGCGTCATCGACACGGGTGCCATGACGCTCGCCGAACAGTCGATCTACACCCTGATCGCCATCGGTGCCGGCGCAATCCTGGTCGCTATCGACATGCGCTCGCCAAGCTCGGTGCTGCGCTATGGTTCGATGGCCATCGGCGTAATCTCCGTCGGCTTCATCGTCATCCGGCACTTCGTGGTGCTGAACCCGCTTTTCACAGACGAATCGACCGGCCGTATCCCGGTGTTCAACCTGTTGTTCCTCGCCTATCTCCTGCCGGCGGTCGCCGCCGGGGGACTGGCGCTCTACGCCAGGGACAAGCGGCCAAAATGGTATGCGCAGATGCTGGCCGTGGTGGCTGCCGCGCTTGCCTTCGCCTATGCCACGCTGTCGGTGAGGCGCCTGTTCAAGGGCGAATTCATCGGCCTGTGGAGCGGCCTCGGCCAGTTGGAAACCTACACCTATTCGGCGCTCTGGCTGGTAATTGGCGTTGCGCTGCTCTCAGCTGGCGTCTGGCTGAAATCGCAGGTGCTGCGCATCGCTTCGGCCGCGCTGATCGCGATCGCCGTGCTGAAGGTCTTCATATTCGACATGTCGGAGTTGGAAGGCGTACTCCGGGCGCTATCCTTCATCGGCCTCGGCGCGGTTCTGATCGGTATCGGCCTGTTCTATCAGCGGCTTTTGACACGGGCGGCGAAGGAAAACGGATAAAGGCAAGCAAGAACAATAAGATTTCACCCCGACCGGGAATAAATCGGCCAATGGGCTCGTTATCTCATTGCTTGGGTGACCGGGGCGGGAGACCGCTTCGCGCTGGCCGCTTGCGCCGCGCCCGGAAGGCGCGTTCAATCCAGATCAACAAGGGCGACCTCGAAACCAGCGGTCATGGACGAAAAGAAGGCAGCAATCCTTGGCGAAATACCGCGCCTGCGCCGTTACGCACGCTCGCTTTTGCGCGACCGCGACGCTGCCGACGACCTTGTCCAGGATTGCCTCGAGCGGGCGCTTGTGCGGCTCGACAACTGGCAGACAGGAGAAAGCCCCCGGAGGTGGCTGTTTACGATCATGCATCATTTGTTCATCGACCAGATGCGCAAGGTGAACCGCCGCGGCGAGGCGGCGATGTTGCCGCTGGAGGCGGGCGAGGCCGTTGCCCAGCCGGCAGAGCAGGTGGAGAGTATCGCCTCGCGCGAGATCATCGACGCGTTGCAGGCGATCAGCCCCGATCGACGCGCAGCTCTTGTCATGGTTGCCATCGAAGGTTTTTCCTATGCCGAAGCCGCCAACATTCTGGGCGTCCCCGCTGGCACGCTGATGTCGCGCATTGCGCGCGGGCGTGAGGAATTGCGTGGGTTGCTGGACGATACGGCGCGTCGCCGCGCAATAAGGATCGTCGAGAAATGATCCGCCGCGACTTTTCCGAACGGGACATCCACATGGCGCTCGATGGCGAGCTGCCTGCAGACGAGCGCGCCGCTTACGACGCCTGGCTCGACGCCAATCCCGAGATGAAGGCCAGGAGCGCCCGCTTCACCGCCGACCGGACGGCGCTGCAGGCCGCCTTCGCCGGGGTGCTGGACGAAGCCGTGCCCGCGCGCCTGCGCAAGGTCGTGCTTGGCGAGGCGCCGGTCAAGGCAGCTGTGCCACGCTCGCGCTGGTGGCTTGCCGCTGCTGCCGCCGTGCTTTTGGTCGCCGGCGGGCTTGGTGGCTACCTTGCCGGCGTCGACGGCATCGGCCAGGAGGACCCGGCGGAAGATCGGCTGGCCGAGCAGGCAATCGCGGCCCATGTCATCTATGCCGCCGAAAAGCGGCATGCCGTCGAGGTTCCGGCCAGCGACAAGGACCATCTGCAGACCTGGCTGTCCAACCGGGTAGGGCTGAAGCTGGTGGCACCCGACTTGACCGCGAACGGTTTCCAGTTGGTCGGCGGCCGGTTGCTTCCGGCAGGCGAGAGCAAGGCCGCCATGCTGCTTTACGAGGACGGCAATGGGCAGCGTATATCGCTGTTCGTCACCACGGAATCGACGGAGAATGCCAAGGGCACCTACGCCGCCACGCAAGACGGACCCGAGGCCGTCTACTGGCTGGACAAGGGCTATGGCTGCGCCGTCGTCGGCTCCTTGCCGCGCGAGCGGCTGAACGAGGTCGCCAGGAACGCCTACACGCAACTTGTAAACGGGCTGGCAAGCTGAACGGCACCGCTTTTGCCGGTGCCGTCGATCCGCGAATGCTGATCCGGCCGAAGGACCTTTTGCGCCCGTCGGATCGGCGTCGGATTTGTCACAATTCGGCCCTAATCGAGGTGCGATAGCGCTTGATGAATGCCGTCGCATCGCCCCGAAAATCGGAAACGGTTTTTGGAAAAACGAGGCGAAGATTCAAGGTGGTGGAGCGGACTTCGTGCGCCCAGGTGGACGCCGGTTTTCCCAACGCCCTGGTTGGCGTCAAGGACGTGTTCGAGTAGGGCCATTTCCACCACCAATCGAGGTTTTCTGAAGCCGCATGCCTGCCGAGATCCGCACGGCCCGCGCGTCTGACGTCGATGATCTCGCCGCCATCGAGAAAGCTGTTTTCTCAAGCGACCGTATTTCCCGCCGCTCCTTCCGACTGTTCATCGAGCGTGAAACCGCCGAGACGCTGGTCGCCGAAGTCGACGGCCGCGTGGCCGGTTATGCGATCGTGCTGTTTCGCAAAGGCAGCGGCGTGGCGCGCCTCTACTCGATTGCGACCAGTCCGTTTTTCGGCGGGCTGGGTGTCGGCCGCATCCTGCTCGGATCCGCCGAAGATGCCGCCTTCGAGCACGACCGCATGATGCTGCGTCTCGAAGTTCGCGAAGACAACAGCCGCGCGATCCGCATCTACGAACGGGCCGGTTATCGCAAGATCGGGCGTGAGCCCGGCTACTATGAGGATGGCGAAACGGCACTTCGCTACGAAAAAACCTTGCGTGGCGACATTCCGATCGCCACCAAGGTGCCGTTCTACCCGCAGACCTGCGAATTCACCTGCGGTCCGTGCTGCCTGATGATGGCGATGGCCAATTTCGATCGCGGCTTCGTGCCGGATCCGGTCATGGAAATCCGCCTGTGGCGTGAAGCGACGACCGTCTTCATGATGTCGGGTCCCGGCGGTTGCGAGCCGTTCGGCCTCGCTGTCTCGGGCTACGAGAGCGGGCTCGCGGTGGAGATCTACGTCTCCTTCTATGGCGCGCTGTTCCTGCAATCGGTGCGCAGCGAGGACAAGCGCAGGGTAATGGAACTGGCGCAGGTCGACTTTCGCCGACGCGCGGAACTTTACGGCATCCCGGTGAATTACCGTGCATTCACAATCGACGATATCCGCGCTGCGATCGCTGGGGGAAAGCTGGTGCTGGTGCTGATCAGCGGCTTCCTGATGTTCGGCAAGAAGGTGCCGCACTGGGTGCTGGCGATCGGCGATGACGGCGACCATATCCTGATCCACGACCCTTGGGTCGAGGATGAAAGGCAGGAGACCATCCTTGATGCAGCCAACATTCCCGTGCCTTACGGCATCTTCATGAACATGGCGCAGTTCGGTCGCGATGGACTGCGTGCCGCCATCACTCTGGGAAAGCGTGACAGACAATGACCTGGGTCATCCTTACCGGCAGGCAGAGCGATCTCGACCAGGTGGCGACACCGCACAAGATCATCACCAATCGCGACTATCTCGCGCATCCGTCATTGTTTCGCGGCCAGCGGCCGAAGGTCATCAACCTGTCGAACAATTACGCCTACCAGAGCCGCGGCTACTATGCCTCGCTGCTGGCAAGCTCGCGCGGCCACAAGGTGATCCCGACCGTCGAGACGATGATCGACCTGTCGGAACGCAAGCTCTATGAGCACGCGCTGCCGGAACTGGAACTGGCGCTCAACAAATGCCGCAAGGATCTTGGTGGCGCCTTTCCGCAAAAGGTCTGCATCTTCTTCGGCATCGGGCCGTCAAAAATCTGGGACCGTTTCGCCAAGCTGTTGTTCGATTGGTTCCGCGCACCGGCGCTCGAAGTCCACATCAAGGACAGCGCCGAATGGGCCTCGATCCGCAAGATCGGCTTTCATCCATTGGCGCGGATGACCGAGGACGAGGAAAAAAGCTTCATCCAGTGCCTGGAAACCTACACCAACCGGGAGTGGCGCGACACCAAGGGCCGTACGCCGGCGCGCTACACCTTCGCCACGCTGGTCGACCCGCATGAGGAATTGCCGCCCTCGGAGATCTCGTCGCTGCGCTATTGGGCCAAGATCGCCGAGAAGATGGGCGTCGAAATCGAGCCGATCACCAAGCGGGACCTGGCCAAGCTCGCCAATTACGACGCGCTGTTCATCCGCGAGACCACCTCGATCTCCAACCACACCTATCGTTTCGCCCGCCGCGCCCAGCAGGAAGGCATGCCGGTGATCGACGATCCACTGTCGATGATCCGCTGCACCAACAAGGTCTATCTCAACGAGCTGATGGCCTACAACAAGGTGCCGGTGCCGCCGACGGTGATGATCGCCGGCACCTCGGATCTCGAACTGGCGGCGCAGACGCTGGGCTTTCCGCTGGTGCTGAAGATCCCGGATTCGTCGTTCTCGCGCGGCGTCAAGAAATGCGCCAACGTCGAGGAACTGAAGACGCTCGCCACCGAATGGCTGGAGGATTCCGACCTTCTGATCGCGCAGAAATTCATTCCGACCGAATATGACTGGCGTGTCGGCGTGCTCGGCGGCCAGCCGCTGTTTGCCGTGCACTATCTGATGGCCAAGAAGCACTGGCAGATCGTCAACCACAAGGCCAACGGCAAGCCCGACCAGGGCGGCATCAAGACCTTCACGCTGAAGGAAACGCCGGCGCATGTCGTCGAGACGGCAGTGAAGGCGGCGCGCTGCATCGGCGACGGGCTCTATGGCGTCGACCTCAAGGAGACCAAGGACGGCGTCTTCGTCATCGAGGTGAATGACAATCCCAACCTCGACCATGGCTGGGAGGATTCCGGTGAGAAGGACGAGGTCTGGGTGCGGCTGACGCAGTGGTTCCTGGAGCGATTGGACCGGCCGGGGCGGTAATTTGATCGGGGGGTAGGACATGCAATTTATCGTGATCGAGGACTTCACCGGCTGTGATCGCAAGGAGATCTATCGCCGCTTTCGCGACCGCGGCCGCCTGAAACCGGACGAGCTGCTCGTCCACCACAGCTGGATCGCGGCGGACATGAGCCGCTGCTTCCTGCTGGTGGAGGCCGATGACGTCACGCTGCTGCAGCGTTGGGTCATCGAATGGGCGGATCTGGTGGAATTCGAGATCATCCCCGTGGCGACAAACAAGGACATGGCTGAGGCATTGAGCGGGCACCTCTGACCATTGCCGCGTGTCACGTCAACGCAGTGCCGGCGAGCCGACTGCGCGCCGGCACTCGTCGATCAGCCACTGGCGAAACGCGTCCACGACATCGCGTCTGGCGCTGCGCTCCGGGATCGTCAGGCAATAGGGCTGGCGCAGCTCGACCATCTGGGCGAGGGGCCTGACAAGTAGGCCGTCCTCCAGCGCCTCGGCACAGTAGATCCCTTGCGCCAGCGCCACGCCCAATCCCGAAATGGCAAGGTCGAGTGCCGCGCGCGACGAGTTGGCCGAGAGCCCGCGCTGCGCTGCCCGGCCGGGTTCGATGCCGGCCGCCTCGAACCAGTTGTGCCACGACGGAAAGGACGCACCGGTCGGTCCCCAGCCGGTATGGATAAGCGGCAGGCTGGCGAGGCCTTCGGGTTTGATCGTGTCGGCCAGCCCGGGTGCACACACGGGATAGACCGCGTCCTGGACGATATCCTCGGTCGGGTGCTCGCGATAATGCGGCCCATAAGTGAGCCTGATGTCGATCAACTCACGGTCGAACGGCACCGGGTCATCCTCGCCTCTGAGCGATATGTCGACGGCGCCATGGCTTGAGACAAAACCAGTGAGACGCTGCGAAAGCCAACCCATGGCCATGGATGGCGGCACCGACACCACGAGGCGCGGGCGGAACGCATCGCCGCCCAGCTGGCGCGCGACGCTGCCGATCTCCTGGAAGGCCATGGTCAGCCTGGGCAGCATCTCGACGCCGGCCTCGGTGAGGACGGCGCGCCGGTTGACGCGATGGAACAGCTTGCGGTCCATCTGCTCCTCGACGGTGCGGATGAGCTGGCTGACGGCGGCGGCGGATACAGAAAGCTCTTCCGCCGCCCCCGCAAAGCTGCCTGTACGGGCCGCAGCCTCGAAAGCCTGAAGTCCTTTGAGAGAGGGAAGTACGGCCATGATCACCGAATAGATAAGTTCAGCTTATCTAAATCGCAGAAATCGTCATTTTTGGAAAGGTTTTTCATGCGCTACAGTGGATTCTATCAAATCCCAGCCTGGATCGAAGCCCGTGGATCATCGAGACGTAATTTCATCGTTGACGCAGGAGGAGCGCAACCGGCTGACCGCCAAGTCTGATGCCGCGGGCCTCGTTCAGCTTGCCGCTCATTGGGGTGCGATCGTGATCCTCGGATCGCTGATCGCCGCCAAAGTGCCGTTCTGGCCGCTGCTGATGCTGCCGCAAGGTCTCCTCATCGTGTTCCTGTTCACGCTGCTGCACGAGACGGTTCATCGCACGGCCTTTGAGGCGCAGCGGCTGAACGATGTCGTGGCGCGGGTGTGCAGCCTGGCGATCGTGCTGCCGGCGGACTGGTTCCGCTACTTCCACTTTGCCCACCATCGATACACGCAAGATCCCGACAATGACCCGGAACTGGCGTTCCCCAAGCCGGAGACATGGCGGCAATACCTCGTCCACATATCCGGCATCCCGTTATGGTGGGGCCACATCAAGACGCTTTATGCCAACGCCGCGGATCGTGGTCGCGAAAGCTACGTTCCGCCAAAGGGCTATGACAAGGTGCGCATCGAGGCACGCGCCATGATTGCCTTTTATGCCGTGCTCCTTCTGCTGGCCGTCTATTTCCGGCTCTCGGTGCTTGTCTATGTCTGGATTTTGCCCGCTCTGTTGGGGCAGCCGTTTCTGCGCCTCTATCTCTTGGCCGAGCACGGTCGTTGTCCGTTCGTCGCCAACATGCTGGAGAACACCAGGACCACATTGACCAACTGGCTGGTCCGCAAGCTGGCGTGGAACATGCCGTTCCATGCCGAGCATCATGCCTATCCCGGCGTGCCGTTTCATCAACTGCCGCGGTTTCATGCGCTGATCGAGCGGCATCTCAAGGTGGTCGAGCCCGGGTATGTCAGCTTCCACGAAAAGTACATCGAGACGCTGCATTGACGATGGCCGGCCTAGCCGGTCTGGCTGTGCGGCGCTCGGGATCTCAACAGGCGCTGGATCTCGGCCGCCTTTGACGGCGCGCCGATCAGAAAGCCCTGCGCCTCGGTGCAGCCATTGCTGCGCAGGATGTCGAGTTGCACCTCGGTCTCGACCCCCTCGGCGGTGACAGTGATGCCAAGCTCGGCACCCAGCCCGATGACGGTGCGAACGATCGCCGCGGTGTCGCGATTGCCGAGGTCGTGGATGAACGAACGGTCGATCTTGATCTTGTCGACAGGAAAACGCCTGAGGTAGCCGAGCGACGAATAGCCGGTGCCGAAATCGTCCAGCGCGATGCGGATGCCGAGTTCGCGCAACTGCCGCAGCGTCCTTAGCACCACCTCGCTTTCGTCCATCAGCACGGTTTCGGTGATCTCCAGTTCCAACCGACCGGCTGGCACGCCGGAGAAAGCCAGCGCCGAGATGACGCTGCGGGCGAAGCTGCCGCTTTTAAGTTGCACGGCCGAGACATTGACCGCCACGCGCAGGCCGGCGGGCCAGCGTGCCGCCGCCGTGCAGGCTTTCCTCAGCGCCCATTCTCCAAGCGGCACGATCAATCCGGTTTCTTCGGCGACCGGAATGAAGCTGTCCGGCGCCACCATGCCACGTTCTGGGGAATGCCAGCGCATCAAGGCTTCCGCGCCGACGATCTCGCCGGAGGCGATGTTCATGATGGGTTGGAAATCGAGGTCGAATTCCTGGCGCGACAGTGCGGTCCCGAGGTCGACCTCCAACGCACGCCGTGCCTGTACCATTGCGTCCATTCCGGGTTCGAAGAACCGATACAGATTGCGGCCTTCGCTCTTCGCCCGGTAAAGCGCTGTATCGGCGTTCCTCAGCAGCGTGTCGGCATCTCCGCCGTCGTCGGGGAAAACCGCGATGCCCAGGCTGATGCCGATATGCATCTCGCGGCTCTTGTCACGGAACGGTTTTCCGATTGTCTCGACGATGCGCTTCGCGAGTTTTTCAGCACTGGCAATGCCCTTGAAATTGACCTGGATGATGACGAACTCGTCGCCGCCGAAGCGGGCAACGACGTCGTTTTCATTATGCAGGCAGCGCTGCAGCCGCTCGGCCACGCTCTTCAGCAGCCAGTCGCCGGCCGGATGTCCCCAGGTGTCGTTGACTGCCTTGAAGCGATCGAGATCGAGCGAGAAGATCGCCAGCGGCGTGGCCGCCGTGTCCTCCAGCGCAAGGTCGAGCCGTTCGCGAAACATCGAGCGGTTGGGCAATCCCGTCAGCGTGTCGTGATGCGCAAGATGGGTCATGCGCTCTTCGGTGCGGCGACGTTCGGTGACGTCGTCGAAGGTCACCACCCAGCCGCCGCCATCCATCGGCCGACGTGTGACCAAAACCGTCCTGCCGTCGGTAAGATGCCGATAGGCCGAATGCATTTTTGCCGCCGCCAGACAGGCTTCGGTCTTGGCGACTTCGCTGTCGACATCGATCTTCGTATAGATGCCGAGTTCCAGCAATCGTTCGAGCGCGTCGCGGTGCGTCGTTCCAAGCGGAAAGTCCGCCGGGGTGACCTTGTAGAGCTCCAGAAAACGCCGGTTGCGCACGATCATCTTGCCGTCGGCGTCATACATCAGCAAGCCTTGCGACATGTTGGCGAGCGCTGCGTCGAAGCGGCGGTGCTGCTCCTTGAGATCCTCTTGCGCGCGGCGCTGCTCGGTGATGTCTTCATAGATCGAAACCCAGCCGCCCAGAGCCAGAGGGCGGTGCGAGATGCTGACGATGCGGCCGTCCGACAGTGTTTCTTCGTAGGTCGAGGGCTTTGCCTGATCGATATAGGGCTTGCGGATGGCGTAGAGTTCGTCGGCGGTTTGCGAGGCGACGCCGATATCGACGCTGTGGCGCAGAATGTCGAGGAACCGGATGCCGGGCCTTATCACCCTGGCGTCGAGGCAAAAGATGTGTAGGTAGTTGCCGTTGCAGATGATCATCCGCTCGTCGGCGTCGAACATGCACAGGCCGTGCGACATGTTCTCGACCGCAGCCGAAAAGCGTTGGTTCTGCTCCCGCAGTTCGTCTTCCATGTGGCGGGAGCGGTCCATGCCTTCGGCCTCCCGTTTCGGGACGGCCGAACCATCCTTGGCATCAGCGACGGGCATGAGCGCGCCTGCGGACCGTGATCGAACAAGCTACTGTGGTCGCCGCTGGTTAATTTAGCGTTTTAATGCATGTCGCCCAAAAGTGACCTCGGTTTTGGGGGAATGACATGCATAAAGACAAAGACCTAAAGCGCGTCGCGTGAATCCGTTTCAGCGCGACGCGCTTTAGCCGATTGCGGTCGCCGAAACCTGATGCCGCGACGTCTCGATCGCCGAAAACCGTTTCAGAAACGCGTTCTGCGCCCAGGTCACCGAACGTGGCGTGAAATCGAAGCGGTCGGCATTGAAGCCGCGCGGACGGCCGAAGAACTCGGTCGCCTCGGCGGTCGAAAAGCCGGCGAGCAGCGTTGCCTCGAAATAGGCGGCGATCTGGTCGGCGCGCTTGATCTCCTTGCGCAGCGCAGCACTTGGTTCCGGAGGCAGCGAGAAGCGCAGATGGATGGCGCGCTGCAGCCGTAACTCACAATCCTTGTAGCTGCCGCCCATCACCGATTTGAACGGCGAGATCATGTCGCCGATGACATATTCGGGGGCGTCGTGCAGCAGGGCCGCCAGCCGGGCGTCGGCCGAAGCCTCGGGCACCAGGTCGCAGAACAGCGCTTCGACCAGCAGCGAGTGCTGGGCGACCGAAAACGCATGCTCGCCGCTGGTCTGGCCGTTCCAGCGGGCAACGCGGGCGAGCCCGTGCGCAATGTCCGAAATCTCGATGTCGAGCGGCGAGGGGTCGAGCAAATCGAGCCGGCGGCCCGACAGCATGCGCTGCCAGGCGCGTGCCGGCGCGCCGACGCGGTCGGCCGCCATCAGGCCTCCTCCGCGCTGACGGCTTCCTGCGGGAAGGCGAATTTTGCCCAACCGGGAATGCCCAGCGTTACCGGAACGTCCCCGGCCATGATCGGCTGGCCGGCATCGAGCGCCGCCTTGACCCGGTCGATGCGCACAATGGCCAGACCGGTCGTGTCTACGGTCGAGCCGAGCGTGCCAACCGGCCTGCCTGCGACGGTCAGTTCGGTGCCGGGCGTGGGCAGGGGCCTGTCGGCCGATGCAATCAGCACGCGCCGCCTGGCCGTGCCGCGATGCTGCATGCGCGAGACGACCTCCTGGCCGACATAGCAGCCCTTCTTGAAGCCGATGCCGCCGGTTTCGTCCAGCAGCACATCGTGGGGGAAGGCGTCTCCGAGTTGGTAGTCGCTGCCGCTTTCGGCAATGCCGCCGACAATGCGGAAGGCCTGCCACGCGGCAAGATCGCCGCGCTCATCCGTTTCGCCATAGGAACGCGTGACGGCACCCTTCGGAAAGCGTGTGTCGGCGGCCGCCGTTGAATCAGATTGTGAGGGTGTTGATTCATGTCCCCACGCGACGGTGACAAACGCCTGATCGGATTTGGCAATCTCGACCTTGGCGCGCAGTTTGTAGAGCGTCAGCCGGCGTACGAAATCGTCCGATATGTCGGCACGGCATTCGAGCCGGAATGCATTCTCGCCGGTGCGGGAGATCAGGAAATCGAACAGGATCTTGCCTTGCGGCGTCAGCAGCGCACCGGGTTTGGCTTCGCCGGGAGCCAGGATGTCGAGATCGGTGGTCAGGATGTTCTGCAAAAAATGCTCGGCATCCGGACCTGATACGGAAATGAGGGCGCGGTCTTTGAGCTGGGCACAGGGCATGGGCGGAAAAGCAACCTGATCTTGCAAAATGGTCGGCCTTTACGTAAGCCGCTGGCACTCCCCCCGCAAGAGAGCATGGCCATGATCTACGACCTCATCCTGACAGGCGGCACAGTGGTCAACCATGACGGCGAAGGGGCTCGCGACATCGGCGTGAAGGACGGGCGCATCGCTGCCATCGGCGATCTCCGCCAGGCCTCGGCCGGCGAGACGATCGACTGCCGCGGCCTGCATATCCTGCCGGGTGTCGTCGACAGCCAGGTGCATTTTCGCGAGCCGGGACTGGAGCACAAGGAAGATTTGGAAACGGGTTCGCGCGCTGCCGTGCTTGGCGGTGTCACCGCCGTGTTCGAGATGCCCAACACCAATCCGCTGACCACCAGCGAGGCAACGCTTGCCGACAAGGTCCGGCGCGGCACGGGGCGCATGCATTGCGATTTCGCCTTCTGGGTCGGCGGCACCCGCGAGAATGCCGGGGATGTCGGCGAGCTTGAGCGGCTGCCGGGTGCGGCCGGGATCAAGGTTTTCATGGGCTCGTCCACTGGCGACCTGCTGGTCGAGGATGACGAGGGCGTGGCGTCGATCCTGAGAAACACGCGCCGGCGCGCCGCCTTTCATTCGGAAGACGAATTCCGGCTGCGCGAGCGCCTTGGCGAACGCATCGAAGGCGACCCGGCATCGCACCCTGTCTGGCGCGACGAGATCGCCGCCTTGCGCTGTACCGAACGGCTGGTACGCATTGCGCGAAACGCCCGTGCCCGCATCCATGTTCTACACATCTCGACCGCCGAGGAGATTGTGTTCCTCGAACAACACAAGGATGTCGCGACCTGCGAGGCGACGCCACATCATTTGACGCTGAGCGCCGACGACTATCTCAGGCTTGGCACGCTGATCCAGATGAACCCGCCGGTGCGTGCCGCGCGCCATCGCGATGGCGTCTGGCATGGCATTGCGCAAGGCATCGTCGATGTGCTCGGCTCCGACCACGCGCCGCACACGCTGGCCGAGAAGGCAAAGCCCTATCCGGCCTCACCGTCGGGGATGACCGGCGTGCAGACGCTGGTGCCGATCATGCTCGACCACGTCAATGCCGGCCGGCTGACCTTGCAGCGCTTTGTCGACCTGTCTAGCCACGGCCCGCAGCGGATCTTCGGCATGGCGAGAAAGGGCCGCATCGCTGCCGGCTACGACGCCGACTTCACCATCGTCGATATGAAGCGGCGCCAGACCATCACCAATGCGCAGGCCGGCTCGAAAGCCGGCTGGACGCCTTATGACGGGAGAGAAGTGGTCGGCTGGCCGGTCGGCACCGTCATTCGCGGCCGCCGCGTGATGTGGGAAGGCGAGATCGCCACGCCAAGCCAGGGTAGGGCGGTGGAGTTTTCTGAGGCATTGCCCCGCTAGGCTCCCTACCCCCGTGGGTGGGAAGAGCCGCTCTCAATCCCCGGCGACGAAGAATGACCATTGTCCGCTAGGGGTGATACCGACGCGATAGAAAATATAGGCGCCGAACTGCTTCATGTCGTCGAAATCGCCAGCGGTGACGATCTTGAACAGTTCGACCCGCTGCTTGGCGTCCAGCTTGTCCAGCGGGAGGGCGAAGAAATACGGCCACACGTAGAGCTCTTGTGGCGTGCCGGCATCGAGGTGGACGTAGCCGGCATCAAGCACCTCCTCCAGGATGGCCAGGATTTCCTGGCCGTCCGGGTCGCCCGAGAGGCCCTTGAGGAAAGCGACGGCATCGCCATCAATGTCGGTTAGGGACAATTGCGTTGTGCTGTCGCCCGTGCCGATCAACGGCCGCAACTTTTCGATATCGCCGCCCTTGCAGGCTTCGACGATCAAATCATGCATGCGCCGCACTGGTTCCGGCAGCTTGCCGAGATCGTAGATGACCTCGGGCACTGGCGTGTCCGGATCGACGCGTGGCCTGGTCACGCCGCCATCCGCCGGACTGTCCGGCTCGGCTTCGGCAGGAGCAGTCGGCTGGCTAGACGGCGGCGGCGTCCCGACCGGGTTGGGCATTGGCACGGTGCTTCCGGGGGGCGACATGTCGTCGGCCGGCGGTGTGACCGTCGGGGGGAGCTCTTCGCGCTTGATTTCGCTCAGCGCATAGGCGGGGCTGCTCGCGAGACACACAACCAGGGGAATCGCGGCACAGCAAGCGGCGAAAGAGATGCGAAGGACCAAGCCACGCGGCTTGCCTGACATCGAAAAACTCACTGCCCGTTTCTCCCTGCTTACGGGCATGACGCCCGAGCGGCATATTGCCGTCAAAGAACCGGACGTCGGTTCAGTGCCGCAGCCGTTCAGGTTCGAAGGCGCCAGCAATCACCTTTTCACGCATACGGTCGAGCAGGGCAAGGGCCGAGGTCTCGCCATTGGCACGCAACATCTCGCCGAAGGCTGTTTCGAGCGCTGCTTCGGCAATGATCTCGGGCTCTATCCCGGCGGAGAGACCTTCCGCCCAGGCCTCGCTGTGGCTTTCCACGGCGGTCAAGCGTTTTTCTTCCCTGACCAGCGCGTCGATGTCGTTGACACCATGTTCCATAAGCGAATGTCCACCCTTTCAAGCTGCGATCCATTGATGTGGATCAGGCCTGATCTGTTCATTTCACACGCAGGGACAATTAAGTATTTGTAAATACGACATTTTTTTGATCGTATTTTACAAAGCCCGATTGCCTTGTGCGAAGCTGCGTTCAGTTCGAGTCAAACTTAGCCGATTGGGGCGGCCTGCGGGGCGAAAACCTTCAGTTTGAGTTAATTCCGCTTTCGCGCGGTAAGGTTTCGTTAATACTGTTGCAGAAGTGCAACATGAGGATTGCACCAAGATATTGCCTGGCACAAGCCGATATATCGGCTGTACCCAGCAATGGTTCGGATAGTTGTCGATAAGCGAGTGCCTAAAGCGCGCCGCGTTTGAACGGATTCAGGCGAGGCGCTTTAGGTTTTCGTTTTTATGCGTGTCGTTCTCCCAAAACCGCAGCCACTTTTGGGCGATATGCATTAGTTGCCGTAACGCGAGGCGATGTCGCGAGACAGCGTCTCGCCTTCCTTCATGTAGCGGCTGATGGCTTCGGTCGCCGAGGGCGTGCACCTCGTATAGGTGCCGCCGAAGGAGCGGTAGCCGCGATTGAAGCTGGCAATGAAACGGGCGCGCCGCTCGGCGTCCGGATTTTCCGAATCGAGCAGTTTTGTCATCTCGACACGCCACTGGTCGCCCTTTTCGCCGCACAGATTGCGCAGGAAATGCAGCGAGCCCAGAACCTCCGCCAGCCGCATCAACCCGGGCTCGAACGGCGACTCGGCGCTGAGCGCGGGCCGTATCGAAACGGTCGCGCCGACCGCAAGACACACGGCGAGGAGCATGGATGGACGATTCATAAGCCTTCTCTACCAGCTGCGTGGCTCTGCTAAACAGCATAAGTCTTTGTGGCGAAACAATTTGTGGCCCGCAAGTTGATTTCAGGACAGCAGTCCGGCGTTTCCGCCGGGGGCCAACAAGTCTTCGGCGACCGCGAATACCGAGCCTGCCAGCGGCAGCGCCGCCATCTCGCTGAGCGTATAGAAGGCCGCCGTCTCCGCATCGTCGCTGGCCACGGCCTCGCCGCCGGCATAGGCGGCGCCGAAGACTGTGAGGAGATAATCGACCGGGTGGCTGTCATCCCGGCCGTCGATGTGGATTTCCCGCAGCGGGCGATAATTTGTGGCACGCAAACCGGTTTCTTCCTGAAGTTCGCGCTCTGCCGCTGCCTCCAGCGTCTCACCAGGCTCGACCTTGCCGCCCGGAAAGGCATAGAGCCCTTGCGACGGTTGCCGGGCTCGCTTGACCAGAAGCACGGTGTCTGCCCGCACGACGGCGACCGAGACTGCCGGAAGTATTTTGCGCGCTTCGTTCATGGATTCCCAATCAGGCTGAAGGCCGGTCAGTTGTGGACCGGCCAGCGTGGACAAGTTTTAGCGGTTGCGCAACGCCGGTTCCATCGCCACTTTCAGAAACCGAACCTTTCGAAGGGCACCAATCGACCATGTGCGGACGTTTCGCCTTGACCGCGACGCCGGATCAGACCGCTGCCTTTCTGGACGTGGCGGGGCTTGAGGATTTCCCGGCGCGCTACAACATCGCCCCGACGCAGCCGATCCTGATGGCGGTCGCCGGCCCTCCGCGGGCGCCGGGCTCCAATCTGCCGGACCGGCAGCCAATGCTGGTGCGCTGGGGGCTGATCCCGACCTGGGTGAAGGATACAGGCGAGTTTCCGCTGCTGTTCAACGCGCGCTCCGAAGGGGCTGCCGAAAAGGCGTCGTTCAAGGCCGCCATGCGCCATCGCCGCGCTTTGGTGCCGGCGTCCGGCTTTTATGAATGGCGGCAAACCGGTGGCAAGAAGGGGCAGCCTTACTGGATACGCCCCAGGCATGGCGGGCTGGTTGCCTTCGCCGGACTGATCGAGACCTATGCCGAGCCGGGCGGTTCGGAAATGGACACCGGCGCCATCCTGACCATCAACGCCAATGCCGACATAGCGCATATCCACGACCGCATGCCGGTGGTGATCGATCCCAGGGATTTCGCACGTTGGCTGGATTGCCGCACGCTCGAACCGCGCGATGTCGCCGATCTGTTGCGACCGGCACAGCTCGATTTCTTCGAGGCAATTCCGGTCTCCGACCTCGTCAACAAGGTCGCCAACACCGGACCGGAGATTCAGGAGCGGGGCGAGATCGGGCCGGAGCCCGAGAAGGTCAAGCGCCAGAAGTCCGGCGCGGACGACAGTCAGATGACGTTGTTCTAGCAGAGGGCGCGCGCGTCGGCGCCTTCATTTCTGGCGCCATTGGCGCCGGCCGCCCATCCCTTCAGGCAGCGCGGGGCGAAACGATCTTCTGCGCCGGCTTTTTCTTCTTGGCGGTATGGAGAAGGGCGGCGACGATCGCGGCCGGGCCGATTGCGCGATAGTGGTTGGCCAGCGCGGGCTGCTTGGCGCGGTTGGCTTCCTGCTTGGTTCGGGGCATGTCTCTCTTCCCTGGTAACATTTTCGTGTCTGCGTTTGATGGCCGATTCTGACCAAATCGTGACGCCTGCTGATCTAGCCGGCGAATGTTTCATGACTGTGCCGACATGTTTAATAAAATGTTTCAGTGCATCATTACCTGTGACCCAGCGACGGTTTTGCCGAAACTTGCGACTTGACGGCAACACAAGCCAAGGCGATAAAGCCGCCCATGAAAACGTCTTTCGCCATTTGTGGCATTTGCATTATTGGCTAGCCTCGCGCTGGTCCGGACGTTTTCGCCTCATCTCTCCCCAGATTGGACAAACGCCCCGGCCAGCAGGCTGGAGCCTGATTTGCGTTCGCGCAGGGCTGGCTTCGTCGAATTGAGTTCTGAACCGGGAAGGCACGAATGTCCGACGCATCGCAGGGCCTGCGCCTCTACAACACGCTGACGCGGACGAAAGAGGATTTCGTCCCGATCGATCCGCTGAACGTGCGCATGTATGTCTGCGGCCCGACCGTCTACGACTTTGCTCATATCGGCAATGCCAGGCCGGTGATCGTCTTCGACGTGCTGTTCCGCTTGCTGCGCCATCTCTATGGGCAGACGCACGTCACCTATGTGCGCAACATCACCGACGTAGACGACAAGATCAATGCGCGCGCTTTGCGCGATTTCGGCGGCGAGATCGCTTCCGGCACGCTGTCGTTGAATGAGGCGATCAGGCGGGTCACCGAAAAGACCGCCGACCAGTTCCACAGCGACGTGGCGGTTCTCGGCTGCCTGGAGCCGACGGTCGAGCCGCGCGCCACCGAATTCGTCGAGCCCCGTGCCGACGGCAAGGTCGACATGATCACCTTGATTCAAAGCCTGATCGAACGCGGCCATGCCTATGTTGCTGCGGGCGAAGTCCTGTTCGACACGGCGTCGATGCCCGACTACGGCCAGCTGTCGAAGCGCAATCTCGACGAGCAGCAGGCCGGTGCTCGCGTCGCCGTCGACGCGCATAAGAAAAATCCCGGCGATTTTGTCCTCTGGAAGTTGTCGTCACCGGAGGAGCCGGGCTGGAATTCGCCATGGGGCAGGGGTCGGCCGGGCTGGCACATCGAGTGCTCGGCGATGTCGGCCGCCTATCTCGGCGAGGTCTTCGACATCCATGGCGGCGGCCTCGACCTGATCTTCCCGCACCATGAAAACGAGATCGCCCAGTCGCGTTGCGCCCATGGCACCGAAATGATGGCCAACATCTGGATGCACAACGGCTTCCTGCAGGTCGAAGGGCAGAAAATGTCGAAGAGCCTCGGCAACTTCTACTCGATCAACGAACTCCTGGAGACCGAGACCTTCGGCGGCCGCAAATGGCCGGGCGAGGTGCTGCGGCTGGCGATGCTGATGACGCATTATCGCGAGCCGATCGACTTTTCCGTGCGCAAGCTGGAAGAGGCCGAGAACACCCTGCGAAAATGGAAGCGGGGGGCCGACCTCGCGCCGACGGCGGCGGGACAGGTGCCCGTGGAGATCATCGACGCCTTGTCGGACGATCTCGCCACCTATGCCACCTTCCAGATCCTGACCCAGTTGGCCGGCGAGGCAGTGGACGGCAACGATGCCGCTGCATCGCTGAAGGCGTCGCTGCTGTTCCTCGGCTTCGACGTCGCGTCGGCGAAGGTTGATGAAGGCCACGTCGCCAAGGCCATCGCCAAGCGTCTCGCGTTCATCGCCGCCAAGAACTGGGCCGAAGCCGACCGCATCCGCGACGACCTGCTGGCCCAAGGGATACAGTTGAAGGACGGCAAGGATCCGGTCACAGGCGAACGCATCACCACCTGGGAGGTAAAAAGATGATCGATCATCTCGGCATCAACGTTGCCGATTTCGACGCTTCGAAGGCTTTCTATGACAAGGCGATGGCGCCGCTTGGTGCCGCGCTGTTGTATATGGTGCCGCTGGAGTACACCGGCGGTAAAAAGGTCGGTGGCTACGGTCGCGATCGGCCGGTATTCTGGCTGCAGGAAGGCAAGGATGGTCAGAAGGCCCATCAGCACGTCGCCTTCACCGCGCGCAGCCGCGCCGAGGTCGAAGCCTTCTATGCTGCGGCGCTTGCCGCCGGCGGCAAGGACAATGGCGGGCCGGGCCTGCGCCCGCACTATCACCCGGACTACTATGGCGCCTTCGTCCTCGATCCCGACGGCAACAACGTCGAGGCCGTCTGCCATGCGCCGGAGTGATCAGCGATGAGCCTCGACAACCGACCGATCTACACCGGCGGCTGCCAGTGCGGCGCGGTGCGCTTTCGCGTTGAAGGCGCTTTGGGCGACGCTTCGGTCTGCCATTGCCGCATGTGCCAGAAGGCGTTCGGCGCGTTCTACGCGCCGCTGGTTTCGGTGCGTGGCGCCAGGCTCGACTGGACGCGCGGCGAGCCGAAATACTTCCGTTCGTCCAACCATGTCGATCGCGGTTTTTGCGCCGATTGCGGCACGCCGCTGACCTTCACCGCGCCGGACGGGGTTGGCCTCGCCATCGGTGCGTTCGACAATCCAGCGGAGATCGTGCCGCTGATTCAATGGGGGATCGAGGCAAAGCTGCCCTATGTCGACTCGATCCCGCAACTGCCGGGCGAGGACACCATGGCCGACATGTCGTCGGCCTCCTATCTGGCCGATCTCGTTTCCTACCAGCACCCCGACCACGACACCGAACAATGGCCGCCAAAGGAAAGATCATGACCGATCAGGTAAGAACCGGCGGCTGCCAGTGTGGCGCCGTGCGCTTCCGCGTTCATGGAGCGCTCGGCCGTCCGTCCATCTGCCATTGCCGCATGTGCCAGAAGCAGTTCGGCTCGTTCTTCGGCGCGCTGGTCACGGTGCCCAGAGATGGCGTCGAATGGACCCATGAAGAGCCGAGTTACTTCCAGTCGTCGGTCAACATCGATCGTGGTTTCTGCGCCCGCTGCGGCACGCCGCTGACATATCGGCAGCCCGGCGGGCTGGAAATCGCGATCGGTGCCTTCGACGACCGTTCGGACCTGGCACCGCAGATCCAGGTCAACTATGCCGCGCGGTTGCCCTGGGTGGAGACGATCTTCGATCAGCCCGTCCACCAGGATCCTGATTATTACAACAGGCAGGAATCCATCATCTCCTTCCAGCACCCAGACCATGAAACGCCGGACTGGCCGACCAAAGGTTTACAACTATGAGCAGTCAATTGCGTACGCTTTATCCCGAGATCGAGGCGTTCGATTCCGGCATGCTCGATGTCGGCGACGGCCACCAGGTCTACTGGGAGCGTTCCGGCACCAAAGGCGCCAAGCCGGCGGTGTTCCTGCATGGCGGGCCGGGCGGCACCATTTCGCCAAAACACCGGCGGCTGTTCGACCCGAAGCTCTACGATGTCATCCTGTTCGACCAGCGTGGCTGCGGAAAATCGACGCCCAACGCCTCGCTCGAAGCCAATACGACATGGCACCTGGTCGCCGACATCGAACGGCTGCGCGAAATGGCCGGCTTCGACAAATGGCTGGTGTTCGGCGGCTCCTGGGGGTCGACGCTTGCGCTCGCCTACGCCGAGACCCATCCAGAACGCGTCAGCGAACTGGTGGTGCGCGGCATCTACACGCTGACGCGTGCGGAACTGGAATGGTACTATCAGTTCGGCGTCTCGGAAATGTTCCCGGACAAATGGGAGCGCTTCCTGGCGCCGATCCCGGAGGCCGAGCGCAGCGACATGATGGCCGCCTATCGCAAGCGGCTGGTCGGCACGGATCGAAAGGCGCAGATCGAGGCGGCCCGCGCCTGGAGCCTGTGGGAAGGCGAAACGATCACGCTGTTGCCGGAGCTTGAGACAAGCGGTCCGTTTGGGCAGGACGACTATGCCGTCGCGTTCGCCCGCATCGAGAACCACTATTTCGTCCATGCCGGCTGGCTGGAAGAGGGACAATTGCTGCGCGACGCGCACAGGCTGAGCGACATCCCCGGCACCATCGTCCATGGCCGCTACGACATGCCATGCCCGGCGCGCTATGCCTGGGCGCTGCACAAGGCCTGGCCAAAGGCGGATTTCCATCTGATCGAGGGCGCCGGCCATGCTTATTCGGAGCCGGGTATCCTCGACCGGCTGATCCGCGCGACGGACAAGTTTGCAGGCAAATGACCATGACCCGCGAGCGCCTCTATCTCTTCGACACCACGTTGCGCGATGGCCAGCAGACGCCGGGCATCGACTTTTCCGTCGAGGACAAGATCGCCATCGCAAAACTGCTTGACGCTTTTGGCCTCGACTATGTCGAAGGCGGCTATCCCGGCGCCAACCCGACCGACACCGCCTTCTTCCAGGAGAAGCGCACGGAGCGCGCCAAATTCGTCGCCTTCGGCATGACCAAGCGGGCAGGGGTGTCGGCGTCCAACGATCCCGGCCTAGCGTCTCTTGTGCAATCGAAATCGGATGCCATCTGCTTCGTCGCCAAGAGCTGGGACTACCACGTCCGTGTCGCGCTCGGCTGCACCAATGAGGAGAACCTCGACGCCATCAAGGCCTCCGTCGAGGCGGCGATCGCCGCCGGCAAGGAGGCATTGGTCGACTGCGAGCATTTCTTCGATGGCATCAAGGCCAATCCCGACTACGCGCTGGCCTGCGCCAGGACCGCCTATGATGCCGGGGCGCGCTGGGTGGTGCTGTGCGACACCAATGGCGGCACGCAGCCATCGGAAGTCCGCGCCATCGTCGAGAAGGTTATTTCGTCGGGTATTTCAGGCGATCATCTCGGTATCCATGCCCATGACGACACCGGCCAGGCCGTGGCGAATTCCCTCGCCGCTGTCGAGGCTGGCGTGCGCCAGATCCAGGGCACGCTCAACGGCATCGGGGAGCGCTGCGGCAACGCCAATTTGATCTCGATCGTGCCGACGCTGGCGCTAAAGCCGGCCTTCGCCGATCGTTTCGAAACTGGCATTTCGGCTGAGGCGCTGACAGGCATTTCCAGGTTGTCGCGCGCATTTGACGAACTCCTGAACCGAGCGCCAGAGGCGCAAGCGCCCTATGTCGGCGCTTCCGCCTTCGCCACCAAGGCGGGTATCCACGCATCCGCACTGGCCAAGGAGCCGGCGACCTATGAGCACGTCCCCCCCGAAACCGTCGGCAACCGCCGCCGTGTCATGGTCTCGGACCAGGGCGGCAAGGCCAATTTCCTCGCCGAGCTGAGGCGACGCGGCATCGAGGTGCCGAAGGACGATCACCGGCTCGACGCGCTGATATCCGTGGTCAAGGAGCGCGAGGCCGAGGGCTATGCCTATGAAGGCGCCGATGCCAGCTTCGAACTCCTCGCCCGCAAGATGCTGCACGGCCTGCCGGAATTCTTCAACGTCACCTCGTTCCGCTGCATGGTCGAGCGCCGCTTCGACGCCAACGGCCAGTTGAAGACGGTCTCCGAAGCGATCGTCAAGGTGGTGGTCGATGGCGAGGAGAAGATGTCGGTGGCCGAAGGGCATGGCCCGGTCAACGCGCTCGACATCGCGCTGCGCAAGGACCTCGGCAAATTCCAGGGCGAGATCGCCGACATGGAGCTGGCCGACTTCAAGGTGCGTATCCTCAATGGCGGTACCGAGGCGATCACCCGCGTTCTGATCGAATCGCATGACGGCACCGGCGCACGCTGGTGGACGGTGGGAGTTTCCGAGAACATCATAGACGCCTCGTTCCAGGCGCTGATGGATTCCATCGTCTACAAGCTGATGAAGAACCGCGAGATGGCCGGACTGGTGGCCGCCGAATAGGGTTGAACCATCAGCGAAAGTCCATTGATCCATCAGAACTTTGCGATGGTCTTGCCAAGGTGACTGGGCCATAGCGTTGGCCCATGGCCACTGAAGCAATTACCCTGGATGCAGAGTCCAAGGCCCGGCGCGGCTTTCTGCTGGCGCTCGGCGCCTATCTGCTATGGGGATTGCTGCCCTTCTACATGAAGGCGGTCGCTCATCTGCCGCTCGCGGAAGTCATTGCCCATCGCATCGTCTGGTCGGTGCCGATCGCCGCCGCCGTTCTGATCTGGGCCGGCCGCACGGCGGATTTCAAGGCGGCGCTGCGTTCGCCACGCACCATCGCCATGGCCGCGCTGACGGCGGCGCTGATCTCGGTCAACTGGGGCATCTATGTCTGGGCGATCGCGGTCGACCGCACCGTCGAAACCGCGCTCGGCTACTACATCAATCCCCTGGTCAGCGTCGTTGTCGGCGCGCTGCTGCTCGGCGAGCGGCTCGACCGGCTGCAGATCGCGGCGGTGGTGCTGGCGGCCGTCGCCGTCGCCGTGCTGACCATCGAAGGCGGCAAGCTGCCCTGGGTGTCGCTGGCACTGGCGTTTTCCTTCGCCGCCTACGGCTTCTTCCGCAAGACGCTGCCGATCGGCCCGAGCCAGGGATTTTTGCTCGAAGTCCTTCTGCTGTCGGTGCCGGCACTTGGCTACATCGTCTATCTCATCGCGACCGGACAGGACCACATCGTATCCAACAGTGGCACGGATACGGCGTTGCTGATCGGCTGCGGTCCAGTCACATCGGTGCCGTTGTTGCTGTTCGCCTTCGGCGCCAAGCTGCTGCGGCTGTCAACCATCGGCATCATGCAATATATCGCGCCGACCATGGTGTTCCTGATCGCCGTTCTGATCTTCGACGAGCCTTTCGGCACCATCCAGGCCATCGCCTTTGCGCTGATCTGGGCGGCTTTGGCAGTCTATTCCTGGTCGATGTTGACGACAGCGCGACGCGCCGCGCCGCAGCCCGTACGGTAAGGGGGTTCGATGTACCTGCTGCATATCGCCAACAAAAATTATTCCTCATGGTCGCTGCGGCCCTGGGTGCTGATGCGCGCGCTGTATATCCCATTCGAGGAGCGGCTGACGCCATTCCCGACCGGATCGAGCTGGGATCTGTACCGTTCCTTCTCACCGAGCGGCCGCGTGCCGTGCCTGGTCGACGACGGCTGGGCGGTCTGGGATTCGCTGGCCATCGTCGAATATCTGGCAGAACGCCACCATGGCGTGTGGCCCGTCGAAGCCAAGGCGCGCGCCTGGGCGCGCTCGGCCGCCGCCGAGATGCATTCGAGCTTCACCGCATTGCGCAGCGCCTGTCCGATGAGTTGCGGCGTGCGGGTAGAGCCGTTTCCGATGTCCGATGCGCTGAAGCAGGACCTCTTTCGCCTCGGCGACCTCTGGAATGATGGTCTTGCTCGTTTCGGCGGGCCATTTCTGGCGGGCGCTCATTTCACCGCAGTAGATGCTTTCTTTGCCCCGGTGGCGTTCCGCGCACAGTCTTATGGGCTCTCCTTCGAGGGTGCGGCTGCAGCGTATCCGGCGCAGTTGCTTGCTCTGCCGGCGATGCGCGAATGGCATGCGGCTGGGCTTGCCGAGACCTGGCGCGAGCCCGATCACGAAGCGGAAGTGGCCGCCGCCGGCACCATCATCGAGGATCTTCGCGCCACTGCGTGAAAGCTGCCGGCGGGTGCTACATCTGTCCGAGCCGCCTGACAAAGAGATAGGTCGCACCCGCGATCACCATGGACACAGCCGTCACCACCCAAAAGCCCATTGGCGTGTCGACCAGCGGCAGGCCCCCAACGTTCATGCCGAACAGGCCTGAGATGATGGTCATCGGCAACAGCACCGCCGTCATCACCGACAGGACGTACAGCAGCCGGTTCGACTGCGTCGTCAGCTTTGCCATAAGCTCGTCCTGCAATAGCCGGGCGCGCGCCTGCAACTGCTCGCCGTCATAGTGCAGCGTCTGCGCCCGGTGTGAAAGGCGCGCGGCCATGTCGTTGATGCTGTCTGGCAGGTCGTTGCGGTGCGAATGATCAAGGTGACGGAACAGATTGGTCAGCGTCGCCATCTGCCTGTGGATCACCACCAGATGCCGGCGCGCGTCGACCAGGGATTGCCGTTCATTGTGCCATGCGTCGCAGACGATACGGTCTTCGATGCCGTCGAGACTGTCGCCGAGTGCCGCAAGTTCCGCCACCATGCCATCGAACGACTGGCCGACGACAGCCTCGATCAACTCGGCTGGCGAGCGGAACTTGCGCGATCCATTCTCGATCGCCTTGCGGATGTTGTCGACCGATTGCAGCGGTTGCTTGCGGGCGCCGACCAGCATCGTGTCATTGAGCGCGAAGCGGAAATGGCCAAGCCCGCCCGCTTCCGCCGAATAGTCATGGCGCAGGTCCGGCAGATCGCCATAGAGCCAGTCGTCCTCAAGGTCGATGTGGCAGCCATGGCTGGCGGATAGGAAAGCTTCACGCACGGGTGCCGGCAAAGCCCGATCGGCGCCGATTTCGTGGCGGGCCCGCATGTCGGAAAGCTGGTAGCTGCGCCATGTCCAGTGCGCGGCGGCGGCGTCCCTGGTTCGCACGCCCTCAGCGGTGAAGTGATAGATGAAGAACAATCCGTGCTCGTCGGGCAGGTAGGGCGACAGGTCGGTGCCTTCCGGGGCGAGAGAGATGTCCATGGGCGGTGCCAGATACATGTTCCGAAGATGGCGCCGCACGGCGGCTGCCTGATACTGATTCCTAGCACGCGCGAAGCCGGTTTCGTGTGACGGTTTCTTGACAGCCGATCACAGTCTGTCGATCCCCCGTGTCAATCCGGGGGTGACGCCTTCGTCACCCCCGGATGTGCCCTGTCAGTGCTTCGGGCCGAAGCCGGGGTAGGGCTTGAGGGGCACGATTGCGGCAATGTCCATCATGCCGGCCTTGACCAACGGCAAGGTGGCGAGGTGGCCGCGAACCTCAGCATCATCAGCAGCCTCGAGCATCATGCCGCTGCCCGGGATATCGCCTCGGTTCCACACCTGACGTACCGCCCCTTCGGCGTAGAGCGTGCGCCGCTGTTCGGCTTCGCCGGGCAGAAGCGGAGCGAAATCGGCATCGGTAAATTTTTCGGTGTTGCGAGCGAGAAGGGCAAAGAACTGCATGGCAGTCTCCTTTGGTTGGATGGCCGATTATCGCTTTTGGCTGGTCAGACAGTCTAAGACTGATTAGGCTAAAGTTGAGACCCAGAGGGACTTGAGCCTTGGAGGAGAAATGTTCGACCTGCGCCAGCTCCGCTATTTCGTCACGGTCGCCGAAACCGGAAATGTCGGGCGCGCAGCCGAAATGCTGCATATTTCCCAATCGCCACTCAGCCGGCAGATCATCCAGCTCGAGGAGCAGTTGGGTGTTTCCCTCTTTGAGAGGTCGAAGCAGCGGGTCCATCTCAACGCCGAGGGCCGCGCCTTCCTCACCGAGGCCCGCGCGCTGCTGTCCAATGCGCGACGTGTGGAGGAGTTCGGCCGCAACCTGGCCAGCGGCGCCGTCGGCCGGCTCGCCATCGGCTATGTCGAAGGGGCCGTTCATGCCGGGCTTGTCGCCGGGATGCTGCGCCAGTTCCGTCGCGACCGGCCGGATTTCCACCTGCAGCTGAGAAGCCTGCGTTCGGCGGCGCAGTTGGAAGGGCTACGGCAGCGGTCGCTGGATCTGGGCTTTGTCTACTCGTCGCCACCCGATGATGATCCGGATGTCGCCGCCATGGCGCTGCGGCATGAGCCGCTGGTGCTGGCGATCCCCGAAGATGACCCACTCGTTGAAGTGCCAGAGATCGGGCCTCACCATCTTGACGGTCGCACCTGGATCACCGTCGTGCGCCAGCCGGACGACACCAATCGCGGCCAGTTCCTTGCCGCCTGCGCCAAAGCCGGCTTTTTGCCCGACATCGCCTATGAGACGGCGGACCCGCTGACCTCGCTCGGCCTTGTCAGCGCGGGTCTCGGCTTGGCGACGGTGCAAGCCAGCCTGCGTGCCGCCGCGCCGCCGCGGATCGTGTTTCGCGACCTGCCGTGGTTCGACCGCACGGTTTCACTCCATCTCGCCTGGCGGCGTCATGACCGGCGCGCGGTGATTGCCGATTTGCGGCAGGCTGCGGCGGAAGAGGGGAGTAGGGCAGTAGGGCAGTAGGGCAGTAGGGCAGTAGGGCAGTAGGGCAGTAGGGCAGTAGGGCAGTAGGGCAGTAGGGCAGTAGGGCAGTAGGGCAGT
>NZ_RZRO01000044.1:0-50165 GCF_003997975.1 Mesorhizobium sp. M7A.F.Ca.US.005.03.1.1 | reverse complement strand
CGCGCTGGTGCAGGGGCCGCTGGATGTTTCCGGGCTTATCACGCACCGCATCGGCATCGACGATTTCCAAGCCGGCTTCGATGCAATGCGCAGCGGCAGTTCCGGCAAGGTGGTGATGGATTGGTAGATGCCGCCCTAACGCAGAATTCTGTTTTTCATCAGCCATTTCACGGAGCGGGGCCACGCGTAGTTCGCACCCATGCGAAGATCGGTAAACCCCTCCGAAACATGTTTCCCGGTTTCGGCGTCAAGGATGCGAATGAACATAGTATGTTCTGTTCGGTTGACGCGCGTTACGACGCCAAGCAAGGCAAGCGACGCGCCGTGCTCCTTGGCAATCGGGCCTTCACAACCAGCGCAGTTGCGCAATCCGTGCGGCGCCGCAGCCTGTGTATCCCTCGCCGGCACATCAATTACTGTAAAACGCCCAGACTGGGAGAGCATGTCCTTAGCAACTTGTGCTGATTCCGACAGATAGCGCCTGTCATATTCATCCGGGGGAATTATTCCCGCCCCGGCGCTCTTGTCCTCCAATTCGAAAGGGAACACTTCGATCGACATCGGCTTTGTCTGCTGCGCCTGCGCAAATGTGCAGGTGCCTACAAGCAGCGTCACCAGGACACTTAATGTGCGAATGCTCATCGTATCCTCCTGACGGTATGATGGGCATTATATGCGGCCTGACAACGCAAATCACGATTAAATCGAAAGCAATGCTATGCTTCGGGAGTTTCCACGCAGTCTCGCTCGAACTCCGTCGTTCAGAGTGATTGGCTTGATCTTGGACTAACTCTTGCTCGGGACCAGACTGGTCTCCAATGCAGCCAGTCCGCTGGTGATCGCCGTGCGCTCTTCAGCGCTGAGCCTTGCCAGCAAATCCCGTTCGAACGCCTTCGCCAGCGGCACCATCTCGCGATAGGCGGCAAGCCCCGTTCCGGTCAGCGTCAGATGTTCGATACGGCGATCTTTCTCATCAGGTGTCCGCATCAACCAGCGCCGCCGCTCGAGTTCAGCCACGGCGCGTGAAACCTTGGTCTTGTGCATAGCCGATTGCTCGCCGAGTTCGGTCGCAGTCATCGTTCCATGCTGCCCCAGCCCCGAAAGGGTGCGCCATTCCGGCCGCGTCAGGCCATGGCTGTCCTTGTATATCCTCGAAAATTCGCGGCTGACGGCGTCGGCAAGCCGGTAGAGCCGGTAGGGCAGGAAGTTTTCCAGATTGAGAATTTCAGCCGCGTCGGACGCTTCGCTCCTGATCGCCATTTTTCAAAGCCGCCATTGATGGTTACATTTTCGATGGTTACAAATGAAACCAGTTTGGTCAATTGATATCCATTTCGGGAGGAAGCAATGGCCTTTTCCTATATGCCGGGCTTCGGCAACGATTTTGAGACCGAGACGCTGCCCGGCTCGTTGCCGCAGGGACGGAATTCGCCGCAGCGGCCGGCCTACGGCCTCTATGCCGAGCAGCTTTCAGGCTCGCCCTTCACCGCGCCGCGCGGCACCAATGAGCGGTCCTGGCTCTACCGCATCCGGCCGAGCGTCAAGCACACCGGCCGCTTCAAGGCGGCGAGCTATCCCTTGTGGAAGAGTGCGCCCAATGTCGGCGATCATGAACTGGCGCTCGGCCAGTATCGCTGGAACCCGGTGCCGATGCCGAAGGAGCCGACCGATTTCATCGCCGGTATGCGCAGCATCACAACCGCTGGCGACGTGCTCGGGCAGACCGGCATGGCGGCGCATGTCTATGTCGCCAACACCTCGATGGCGGACGATCATTTTTTCAATGCCGACGGCGAGTTGCTGGTCGTGCCGCAAGTCGGCGCATTGCGCTTCGTCACCGAGATGGGCGTCATTGAGCTGCGGCCCGGCGAGATCGCGGTGTTGCCACGCGGTCTGGTCTTCAAGGTCGAGCTGGTCGACGCCGAAGTGCGCGGCTACGTCTGTGAGAACTACGGCGCCAAGCTGACGCTGCCCGATCGCGGCCCGATCGGCGCCAATTGCCTGGCCAACCCACGCGATTTCAAGACGCCTGGCGCATGGTTCGAGGAGAAGGAAACGCCGTGCCGGCTGATCGTGAAATGGTGCGGCAATTTCCATGTCACCGAGATCGGCCATTCGCCGCTCGATGTCGTTGCCTGGCACGGCAACTATGGGCCCTACAAATATGATCTGGCGACCTTTTCACCGGTCGGAGCGCTTTTGTTCGACCATCCCGACCCGTCGATCTTCACGGTGCTGACCGCGCCGAGCGGCGAGGAGGGCACGGCCAACATCGACTTCGTCATCTTTCCGCCGCGCTGGCTGGTGGCCGAAGATACCTTCCGGCCGCCCTGGTACCACCGCAACATCATGAGCGAGTTCATGGGCCTGATCCACGGCCAGTACGACGCCAAGGAAGAAGGCTTTGTGCCTGGCGGCATCAGCCTGCACAATCTGATGCTGGCCCATGGGCCGGATGCGCCTGGCTTTGAAAAGGCCTCGCGCGCGGAGCTGAAACCGGTCAAGCTCGACAACACCATGGCCTTCATGTTCGAGACCCGATTTCCGCAGATGCTGACCCGCTACGGCGCCGAGCTCGAAACCCGGCAGGACAACTACATCGACTGCTGGGCCGACCTGAAGAAGCGTTTCAACGGCACGCCCGAGGGCGACTGGTCTTGATCACCGAGCCAATGCCGGATCGGCTGGTGCTTTTGGGCTCGAAGGGTGGCCCGGCATTGCGGCCGGGTGGTCCATGGCCGAGTTCGTCGCTGCTGCAGATCGGCGGCCGCAGCATCGTCGTCGACTGCGGCCTTGGCGTGACGCGTGGTCTGGTCGATGCCGGCATCAGCCTGAAGTCGCTCGACCTGATCTTCATCACGCATCTGCACTCCGACCATGTGCTGGAACTGGGGCCGCTGATCCACACCGCCTGGACGGCGGGCCTCGCGACGCCCGTCGGCGTGTTCGGCCCGCCCGGCACCGGTCATTACTGGCGGCGCTTTTGCCAGGCGATGGAGTTCGACATCGAGATCCGCATCGTTGACGAAGGCCGGCCGGATATTCGCGATCTGGTGTCGATCGGCGAATTCGGCGAAGGCCAGGTGGTCGCGCAGGGCGGCTTGACGGTTTCGGCGCTGCGCGTCGAGCATCCGCCGGTGACCGATTGTTTTGCGCTGCGCTTCGAGCATGGCGCCAAAAGCGTCGTGTTCTCCGCCGATACGGCCTTTTATCCGCCGCTCGCCGATTTTGCCCGAGGCGCCGACATCCTCGTCCACGAGGCAATGCTGGAAGAGGGCATCGAGCGACTGGTGGCCAGGACCGGCAATGGTGCGCGCCTCAGAGAGCATCTGCTCGCCAGCCACAGCTTTGCCGAAGAGGCCGGCAGCATCGCAAGCGATGCCGGCGTGAAGAGATTGGTGCTCAACCACCTTATTCCGGCCGACGATTCTTTGATAGGCGAGGCCGACTGGACTGCCGCTGTCAGGAAAACTTGGAACGGCGACTTGACGATCGCCCGCGACGGTCTTGTTGTGGGCTTAAGCAGCGCCAAAGCTGCAGCAGGAGAGGAAACCGCATGAAGCTTGCCACATTGAAGGACGGGACGCGCGACGGGAAACTCGTCGTCGTCTCGCGCGACCTGACACGCTTCACCGACGCCTCGTTCCTGGTTCGCACGCTGCAGGCGGCGCTCGACGACTGGCGGCGCATCGCCCCGCATCTCGCGACAATAGCGGAATCGCTTGAGAACAATGCGATGCCGGCGGAGCGCTTCCACGAACATGACGCCCATTCGCCGCTGCCGCGTGCCTATCAATGGGCCGATGGCTCGGCTTACGTGAACCATGTCGAGCTGGTGCGCAAAGCGCGCGGCGCCGAGATGCCGGCGAGCTTCTGGACCGACCCGCTGATCTACCAGGGCGGCTCGGATTCTTTCATTCCGCCACGTGATCCGATCCGCACGGCTGACGAAGCCTTCGGCATCGACATGGAGGGCGAGGTCGCTGTCATCGTCGACGATGTGCCGATGGGTGCAAGCCTCGAAGAAGCAAAGGCAGCGATCCGACTGGTCATGCTGGTCAACGACGTTACGTTGCGCGCGCTCACCGGACCGGAACTGGAGAAAGGTTTCGGTTTTTTCCAATCAAAGCCGTCCTCGGCGTTTTCGCCGGTCGCTGTGACGCCGGACGAACTGGGTGATGCCTGGGACGGCGGCAAGGTCAGCCTGCCGCTGCTTGCCGATCTCAACGGCAAGCCGTTCGGCCGCGCCAATGCCGGTATCGACATGACCTTCGACTTTCCTGCGCTGATCGTTCATGCAGCAAGGACACGGCCATTGGCCGCCGGCACGATCATCGGTTCCGGCACCGTCTCCAACAAGCTAGACGGCGGGCCGGGCAAGCCTGTCTCGGCCGGTGGCGCCGGCTATTCCTGCATCGCCGAACTGCGCATGATCGAAACCATTGTGTCGGGCGAACCCAAAACGCCGTTCCTGCGCTTCGGCGACACGGTGCGCATCGAGATGAAGGACAAAACCGGGCATTCGATCTTCGGCGCCATCGAACAGAAGGTCGAGAAATACGAGAGGTGAGGGCATGACGGGGGGCTATCTGCTTGCTGGTGTCTGGGCACTCGCCATACTGGCGGTCTTCATCCAGGCGATCCGGCTGAGCTATCGCATCGAGGCGCGATCGCCCGACCTGACCAACCGCAGCGGCTTTCCGCGCAAGGCGATGATGTTCCACACCATCACCAACATGGACGTCGCGCGGGACGCGGAAACGCAGAGCATGCGTCGGCGTATGAACTGGTTGCTGCTGATCGTTCTTGCTGGATTTGTCGTTATGTGGGCGGGCTTGTATCTGTCGCGGTCAACCGGATGACGTGATGAGCCTGCCCGACTACCCGCGCAGCATGGCCGGCAACAATCTCTGGTCGAACGACCGACTCTACCGCGCGGTATTGTCCCTTCAGCCCGGCGAAAGAGGTCAAGCGGCTGGGCTTGGGCGATCAGGCCAATACGACGTCATAGGCTGAAAATTGCCGATCCGCGGAGACCAACGTCAGGCCTTCAATTTGGGTCTGCGCAATAAGCAGGCGGTCGAAGGGATCGCGGTGGTGAAGCGGCAGATGTTCAAGTCTCGCCGCGTGTAGTTCGTTTACGCCGAGAATCGGAATCCCGTTCGATCGCAGGATGTCCACGATGTCGCCTGTGAGCGTCACTTTGCCGAGCGATTTCTTGATGGCGATCTCGGCCACCGAGACGGCGCTGACGATCACATCCTTGCCTGTGAGAAAGATATCGCGATGATGATCCGAAAGACGTGAATCGGCGTTGAGTACCCAAAGCAGAATATGGGTATCGACCAGATATCTGCGGCTCATTTAATATACTCGTCCCATTCGGGACCGAGTTCATCAAAATCATCCGATATCCAAATCTGGCCTTTCAGGGCGCCAAGCAAGCCTTTGCTCCCACCAGCCCGAACGGGAGCGCTCAAGGTTGCGACAACCTCTCCATGTCGGGTCAGATGGATCTCTTCGCCAGCCTGGGCACGTTTCACCAATTCGGAAAGCTGAGCCTTCGCTTTTGCCATGGGGATATTCATAGATGACCTCTTATGACCAGAATTTAGGTCATAATTGGCCGGGCCGCAAGTGAGTTCGATGGCTATTCCGCCGCCTGAACCTTGATCACGCCACGCTTGATCTGATCCTGCTCGATCGATTCGAACAGCGCGCGGAAATTGCCTTCGCCAAAACCTTCGTCGCCCTTGCGCTGGATGAACTCGAAGAAGATTGGGCCGATCACGGTTTTCGAAAAAATCTGCAGCAGGATCTTGGTCATGCCGCCGTCGACTACGCCTTCGCCGTCGATCAGGATGCCGTGCTTCTTCATCCGCTCGATCGGTTCGTCATGGCCATTCACGCGGTCATACGACATATCGTAGTAGGTTTCAGGCGGGCCGGGCATGAACTTCAGCCCGTTGGCGGCGAGCTTGTCGGTGGCCTCGTAGATTTCGTCGGTGCCGACGGCGATGTGCTGGATGCCTTCGCCATTGTACTTCTTCAGGTACTCGGCGATCTGGCTGGTCTCGTCCTTGGACTCGTTGAGCGGAATGCGGATCTTGCCGCAGGGCGAGGTGATGGCGCGGCTGACCAGGCCGGTGATCTTGCCATCGATGTCGAAGAAATGGATCTGCTTGAAGCCGAACAGGTTGCGGTAGAAATCCCACCATTTGTCCATCTGGCCGCGATAGACATTGTGGGTCAGGTGATCGAGATAGTAGAAGCCGACGCCTTCCGGCCGCGGGTCGCGCGCACCCAGCCACTCGAACTCGGCGTCATAGGCCGAGCCCTTCTTGCCGTAGGTCTCGATGAAATAGAGCAGCGAGCCGCCAATGCCCACGATCGCCGGCACGTCCAGCGCCTTGTCGGCACCTTCGTAAGGTGTGGCACCCTTGGCAACGGCATGATCGAAGGCGTGTTTGGCGTCGACCACCCGCCAGGCCATCGAGGCGGCGCAAGGGCCGTGCTTGTCGACGAACTTCATCGCATGCGAGCCGGGTTCGGCATTGACGACATAGTTGATGTCGCCCTGGCGCCAGACGGTGATGTCCTTCGTGCGGTGCTTGGCCACCGCGACATAGCCCATGCGGGTGAACAGCTCAGCCAGCTTTTGCGGCTCCGGATGCGCGAATTCGACGAACTCGAACCCATCGGTGCCGGCCGGGTTGTCCTTGCTGATCCTGGCGGGCGGGGCGTCGTGCGGGAAGGGACCCATAATATTCCTCCGAAAGCTGGCCTGGCCTGAAAAGGCGATTTGACACGATGATAACGCGGAGGAGGCGCACGGTGCTTGCATTCAAACGCTTGAAATGATGATGTCATGCGTGAAGCGTGCATGATGTGGGGGAAAGCCATGGATGAGGCGCGCATTGACCAGTTCGACCGCAAGATAATGGCACTGTTGCAGGGTGATGCGCGGCTGACCAACAACGATCTTTCGGAGCGGGTGAACCTGTCGGCGTCGCAATGCTCGCGCCGCCGTCAGCGGCTGGAGGAGGACGGCTTCATCAGGGGCTATCGCGCCGTTCTCGACCGCGACAAGCTCGGTTTTTCCCTGGTCAGCGTCATTTCGGTCACGCTCGCCACCCACAATCGCGACAATGCAAGGCGCTTCAGCGAACTGGTGGCGCGGCTGCCCGAAGTGCAGGAAGCGCACGCGCTGACCGGCGAGATGGACTACATCCTGAAAGTGGTGACGCCGGATCTCAAATCATTGTCGGAATTCGTCAACGGCGTGCTACTGCCGCACGAATCCGTGCAGCACGTGAAGACGGCGATCGTGCTGGAGACGCTGAAGGAAACCGGCGCGCTGCCGATTTAATCTGAGCGGATATCATTGATACGTCGGCAGGCCAGAGGGGGTGTGAAGGATCGCCAGCCTAATGACGGAAGGGCCGTTCAACCCTTCGACTGCTGGATCAGTCCATAGAGATTGGTGCAGCGGGCGCCGGAACGGCAATAGGCGAAGACCGGGCCGTCGAGTTCCTCGAGCGCTTCGGCCTGATCCTCGACATTCTCGGCCGTGATCTGGCCGCTGATCACCGGAATGTAGCGGAAGGCGAGGCCTGCAGCTTCGACCGCTGCCCCGACGGTGTCGGCAGAAGGCTGGCCCGGCTGTTCGTCATCGGGCCGGTTGCAGATGATGCTCTTGAAGCCGGCTTTCTTGATGGCGGCGACGTCTTCGGGCTGGATCTGGCCCGAAACCGAATAGTCCTCGCTGATTTCGCGGTATTCCATGGCAGCATCCTCGCAAACTGGTCAGGTGGCAGTCTTGCCACTCCCCGACATGGGCGGCAATCCGTGCCGAAGGATTTCTCTGCCAAATAGACATTGCGTGCCAGAAAATCCAACCGGGCCGATGCGGCCCGGCTGGACGATCCTTCAAACTCAGCTGCCGAGAATAGCGCCTTTGATCTGACGGATGTTGTTGTGCATCATATCGATATAGGTCGCGGCCGGGCCGTCGGGCTGCGACAGCGCGTCCGAATAGAGCGTGCCGCCGACCTTGATGCCGGTTTCGCTGGCGATCTGCTCGATCAGGCGCGGGTTGGTGATGTTCTCGACGAAGATCGCAGCCGCCTTGTCCTGCTTCACCTGATTGACCAGCTTGGCAACGTCTGCGGCGGATGGTTCGGAGTCGGTCGACACCCCTTGCGGGGCGAGGAAGGTCAGGCCGTATGCATGTTCGAAATAGCCGAAGGCGTCGTGCGAGGTGATGACGACGCGCTTGCTCTCCGGGATCGAGGCAATTGCCGCTTTCACTTCACCTTCGACCGCATCAAGCTTCTTGGTGTAGGCGGCGGCATTGGTCTGGTAGCTGACGCAGCCTTCCGAATCGGCCGCGCAGAAAGCCTCGGCGATGTTCTTCACATAGATCCTGGCGTTGGCAATCGACTGGAATGCGTGGGGATCGGTGACCGTCTTGCCGCCGCCGGTGCCGGCACCTTCGGCCGCGTCGGCATCGGCGAATTCAGGCTTGAAATCGATCGGCGTCACGCCCTTGGTCAAGGTGATGATCGAGGCCTTGGTGGCACTGGCATCGACCAGCCGCTGCAGAAAACCTTCGAAATGCAGGCCGTTGACCAGCACGATGTCGGCCTTGGCCATGGCCACCGCATCGGCCGGGCTCGGCTCGTAGACATGGGCATCGCCATCCGGCCCGACGATGGTGGTGACATCGATGCGGTCGCCGCCGACATTTTTGGCGAAATCGGCAATGACGGTGAAGCTGGCGACCACTTTCAGCGGTGCCGCGAAGGCCGACGATGCGCCAAAGGCGGTTAATGTTATAACGCTCATCGCCAGGGCAGCATGGATGGATTTCAGCATAGAGGGGTCTCCTTCTAGGGGCGGGGATCAGGCCGTTCTGTGACGGTGATGGATGATGCGCGCGCGCAGGATGCCGCGCGTGCCGAATAGGATCGAGGCGAAATAGACGACGCCGGCCGACAGGATGATGGCCGGGCCGGATGGCAGCGAGGCGTGATAGGACAAAAGCAGCCCGGCGACGCAGGATGCGAAGCCGATCAGTACGGCCAGCACGCACATCGGCTCGACGCGAACCGTCCAGAAGCGGGCGGCCGCGGCCGGCAGCATCATCAGCCCAACCGACAGAAGCGTGCCGAGCGCCTGGAAGCCGCCGACGAGGTTGAGTACGACAAGGCCGAGGAAGATGAAATGCACCGGGCTGCCGAGCCGGCTGACCGAGCGCAGGAACAGCGGGTCGAGGCATTCGGCGACCAGCGCCCGCCAGAAGATGGCGAGGCTGACCAGCGTCACCGTGACGATGCCGCCGATCAGCGTCAGGGCCTCGTCATTGAGCGCCAGCACGGTGCCGAACAGCACATGCATGAGATCGACGCTGGAACCGCGGATCGACACCATCAGCACGCCGATGGCGAGCGAAATCAGGTAGAAAGCCGCCATCGAGGCGTCTTCGCGCTGGATGGTGAAACGCGAGACGGCGCCGGCGCCGAGCGCGACGATGACGCCGGCGATCAGGCCGCCGATGGTCATCGGCAGGATTTCCAGCCCATAGAACAGGAAGCCGGCGGCTGCACCGGGCAGGATTGCGTGCGCCATGGCGTCGCCCGACAGGCTCATGCGCCGCAGCATCAGGAAGACGCCGATCGGGCAGGCGCCGAGTGACAGCATCAGCGAACCGATCAACGCCCGCTGCATGAAGGCGAAATCGGCGAAGGGCGCGATGACAAGGCCGTAAAGCATGTCCATCAAGCAGCCCTCGGTCCGACGCCATGTTGGTGATCGTGATCGTGGCCATGGTGATCGTGACCATGAGCGTCCTCGCCCGGCTCGCACCAGGGTGCATTTTCTTCCCAGGCCTCGTGAAAACGGCGGGCGCGCAACAGATTTTCAGGCTTCAGCGTTTCCCGGGTTTCGCCCCAGGCGATCGGCTGGCGGGCCAGAAGCAGCGTTTCGGGGAAATTCTGCCGCACCAGATCCAGATCGTGGACGACGACCATGATGGTGCGTTCCTCGCCATGCCAGTGCTTGATCAGCGCAATGAGGTCGCCGACCGTCTTGGCGTCGACGGCGTTGAAGGGTTCGTCGAGCAGGATGAGGTCGGCGTCCTGCAGCAGGACCCGCGCAAACAGCGTGCGCTGCAACTGGCCGCCCGACAGCGTGTCGATCGGCCGCTTCTCGAAGCCGCCGAGGCCGACCGCCATCAGCGCCTTGCTGACGTCATCGCGATCTTCCCTGGTGTAGCGGCCAAGCAGGCCGCGCCGTGGCCACAGGCCGAGCGAAACCAGATCCACCACCCGTGCCGGAAAGGAGCGGTCGAGCTCCGATTGCTGCGGCAGATAGGCGGCACGTACACCGGGCGCGCGGATAACCTCGCCGGCCATGGGCTTCAGGACGCCGACAATGCCTTTCATCAGCGTCGATTTGCCGGAGCCGTTGGCGCCGACCACAGCGGTCAACGAGCCCTTCCGGATGGTGCCGTCGAGATGATGGATCGCCGGATGGCTGCCGTAGCCAAGCGTCAGGTCGCGGAATGTCAGGCAGGTATTTGTCATTCTGCGATCCGTAGGCGGCGAAATCCGGCTGCTGCCAGCGGCCGATTGGATATGTGATGTTATTACATTAGTCAACAAGCCAATCCGGCGGAATTGCGGCCGCAGGGTCAACTTGCCGTGTGTGCGTATCATATGCCGTTGGCCCAAGGGGATTCGACCTGGCGACCTTGCCCCAAGCCGGTCGCGACTCTAAAGAAGCGCAACCGCCACAGGAAGGAACCATCCAATGAGCATTCGTCGCATCGATGTCGGCCCGCGCATGAGCCAGATCGTCATCCATGGCAATACCGTCTATCTGGCTGGTCAGGTCGGCCAGCCAACCGGCAATGTCGCTTCGCAGACCAGGGACATCCTGGCGGCTGTCGACGAATTGCTGGCCAAGGCTGGCTCCGACAAGACCAAGATCCTGCAGGCGATCATCTGGCTGGCCGACATGAGCACCTTTGCCGAGATGAACGCGGAATGGGACAAGTGGGTGCCGCAGGGCAACACGCCGGCCCGCGCCACCGGCGAAGCAAAGCTCGCCGCCCCGGAATATCTGGTCGAGATTATTATTACCGCTGCGATTTGAGGCGTTGAAGCTGCCAATCTCCCCCCACGTGGGGGGAGATCAGCCTCACCCCTGCGGCCTGAACCTCGCCACCAGCGTGTGGCTCTCGGCCGCGTAGGTGAAGCGCACATGGGTGACCGGGTGCTCGGCGCTCCACGTCCGTCGCTCGACCACCAGGCAGGGCGCACCCGTTTCTATATCGAGTGCAGCCGCGATATGCCTGTCGGCGGCGACAGCGCGAATCCGGTGCTCGGCTTCGCTCCACGGCACGCGGCCAATCAGCCATGGTCCTGGTGCGGTGGCCACGAATTCCTCGTCCGCTGCCTCGGGCACGGCGGTGAGATTGATCAGCCGCTGTTCATGCGCGAACGGCCGCTCGCCGGCGAAATGACCGCACTCCAGCGCCAGCACCGGTCCGGCCACGCCCAGCTCCAGCAGCGCGCGATCCCCGGCGCTGCTGCGCCTTTTGTGTCGGGCGACGCGCTCGTAGCGATAGGGCAGGCCGAGCGCTTCGACCTCGATGCGGATATCGTGGATTTCCAGCACCGCGGCCTGCGACTGCGGCCGGCGCACAAAGCTGCCTGAGCGGCGGCGGCGCTCGATCAGTCCGGCCTTGGCAAGCTGCGACAGCGCCTTGTTCACCGTCATGCGCGAGCAATTGTATTGCACGCTCAACTCATGCTCGAACGGGATGCGATGACCGGGCGCCCAGGCGCCGGACAGGATTTTCTCGCTGATGTCGGAGAGGATGCGCTGGTGCAGCGAGCCGCCGCCTTCCGCCTCCACAGTGCCGGCCATGCTCATGCCGAAAGCGCCGTCATCACGTTGCGAAAACGCTCAGCGATGGCCTCTCGCTTCACATGCCTGCCGCCGCTGACCTGTTTGCGGCCATGCACCCAGACGCAGTCGACCTTGCTGCCATTGGCGAAGATCCAGGCGTCGAGGATCGCGTCGCCGGTCTTGCCGGCCAGCGAGGGATTTTTGGGATCGAGCGAGACAAGATCGGCGGATGCGCCGACGGCGATCGCGGAAGCACCGGCGCCAAGCGCGACGCTGCCACCGTCGAGCGCGGCGTCGAACAGTGCGCGGCCGGTCGAGCCGCCTGCGACCGCCAGCACATTGCGGGCGCGGTGGGCGAGACGCTGCGAATATTCGAGCTGGCGCAACTCGTCGGGCAGGCCGATGAGCACATTGGAATCGGAGCCGACGCCGTAGCGGCCGCCATGTTCCCTGAACAGCGGCGCGGCAAAAGTGCCGTCACCGAGATTGGCCTCGGTGATCGGGCATAGGCCGGCGATGGCACCGCTTTTGGCCATGGCAACGGTTTCAGCATCGGTCATGTGGGTGGCGTGGATCAGGCACCAGCGCTTGTCGACTTTGGCATTGGCCAGCAGAAATTCGACCGGCCGCGCGCCCGACCAGGCAAGGCAATCCTCGACTTCTTTCACCTGCTCGGCAATGTGGATGTGGATAGGCCCGTCCGGCGCTAGGGCAGTCACGTCAAACAGTTCTTCCGGTGTCGCGGCGCGAAGGCTGTGCGGAGCGACGCCGACAACAGCCTGATTCAACGCGCGAACCGATTCGCGGCATTTCTCAACAAGCCGCGAGAATCGATTCACATCGTTGATGAATCGCCGCTGGCCTTCGTTTGGTGCGGCACCGCCGAAAGACGAGTGCGCATAAAACACCGGCAAAAGCGTCAGGCCGATGCCTGCCTCGCCGGCCGCGGCCGCGATGCGCTCGGCCATCTCGGCTGGGTTGGCGTAGGGTTTTCCGTCGCGGTCGTGATGCAGATAGTGAAATTCGCCGACGCGGGAAAAACCGGCCTCCAGCATCTCGACATAGAGTTGTGCGGCAACCGCCTCGACCTGATCGGGCGTCATCGACAGGGCGAAACGGTACATCACCTCGCGCCAGCTCCAGAAACTGTCGGCGGAGGGGCCGCGAAGCTCGGCAAGGCCGGCCATGCCGCGCTGGAAGGCATGGCTGTGCAAATCGGGCATGCCGGGCAACAGGATCGCGTGACGTTCGTCGCCGGCTGCCGCAGCAGCGCCAGGCTGAACGGCTGTGATGCGTCCCTCAGCCAGGGTAAGCCGCACATTTTCGCGCCAGCCATCGGGAAGGAGCGCCTGTTCCGCAAAGATCGCTGCCACTTTTCTCTCCGGTTCTCTGTGTCTCATGCGATGAAGGCACTTGCAGTGCGTTTCAATATGTATATACATAATCGTCATCGATTGAAACGGAAAAGATGATGGCTGCAAAGAGCAAAAGCCGGGCAGGGGATCTTCGTCTGTGGCGCAATGCGCGGCTGACGACAATGGCCGACGGGTCTGCCGGACTTGGCGTCGTCGAACATGGCGCGGTCGCTGCGCGTGACGGCCGCATTGTTTATGCCGGCCCCGAGTCGGAGCTGCCCCCGACACTGGCCCAGGGCGCCGAGACGGTTGATTGCGAGGGCCGCTGGATCACACCCGGCCTGATCGACTGCCACACCCATCTGGTCCATGCCGGCAACCGCGCCAACGAATTCGAGATGCGGCTGGCCGGCGCCACTTATGAAGAGGTCGCCCGGGCTGGTGGCGGCATAGTCTCCTCGGTCAAGTCGCTGCGCGCCGCCAGCGAGAGCGAACTGGTCACCCAATCACTGCCACGCCTCGATGCGCTGATCGCCGAGGGCGTAACCACCGTGGAGGTAAAATCAGGCTACGGCCTGGACCTCGAAAACGAGAAGAAGTCGCTGCGTGCCGCACGGCGGCTGGGCAACCAGCGGCCGGTGACGATCCGCACGACCTTCCTCGGCGCCCACGCGCTGCCGCCGGAAGCCAAGGGTGACAAGGACGCCTTTATCGATCTGGTCGCCAAGGAAATTCTCCCGGCGGTTGCCGCCGAGGGGCTGGCCGATGCCGTCGACGGTTTCTGCGAGGGCATCGCCTTTTCGCCGGAACAGATGGCGCGCGTCTTCGATGCTGCAAAGGCGGCCGGCCTGCCGGTCAAGCTTCATGCCGACCAACTGTCCAATTTGCATGGCGCCGAACTCGCCGCCCGTTACGGTGCGCTGTCGGCCGACCATCTCGAATACACCGATGAGGCAGGTGCAGCGGCGATGGCCAAGGCCGGAACCGTGGCGACGATCCTGCCCGGCGCCTACTATTTCATTCGCGAAACCAAGAAGCCGCCGATCGGCTTGTTTCGCCAGCACGGCGTCAAGATGGCTGTCGCCACCGACAACAATCCCGGCACTTCGCCGCTGACCTCACTGCTTCTGACGATGAACATGGCCGCGACCCTGTTCGGCCTGACCGTCGATGAATGCATTGCCGGCGTCACCCGGGAGGCGGCCCGCGCGCTTGGTTTGCTGGGAGAAACCGGCACGCTGGAAGCCGGAAAATCCGCCGACCTGGCGATCTGGAACATCGAGCGCCCCGCCGAACTCGTCTATCGCATGGGCTTCAACCCGCTGCATGCCCGCATCTGGAGAGGACAATGACCGAACTGACCCTGAAGCCCGGCAATGCGACGCTGGCCGACTGGCGCGCCATCTATCGTGGCGCCGTGCCCAAGCTGGACGATGCCTGCCGGCCGAAAATCAAGGCGAGCGCCGAGGCCGTCGCTAGGATAGTCGCCAAGGGCGAGCCGGTCTATGGCATCAACACCGGCTTCGGCAAACTGGCCAGCGTCCGCATCCCGGCCGAGGATCTCGAGACCTTGCAGCGCAACATCGTCCTGTCGCACGCCGCCGGCGTCGGCGAGCCGATGCCGGTTGCCGTTTGCCGGCTGATGATGGCGCTGAAGCTCGCCAGCCTGGCGCAGGGCGCGTCGGGTGTGCGGCCGCAAACCATCGAGTTGCTGGAAGCGATGCTGGCCAACGACGTCATCCCGGTGGTGCCGGCGCAGGGTTCGGTCGGCGCCTCCGGCGACCTCGCCCCGTTGTCGCACATGACGGCGGTGATGATCGGTGTCGGCGAATGTTTTACCCCACATGGCCGTTTCCCGGCCAAGGTCGCCTTCGTCTCGCATGGCCTGGAACCGGTGACACTGGGCGCCAAGGAGGGCCTGGCGCTGCTCAACGGCACCCAGTTTTCGACCGCCTATGCGCTGGCCGCCTTGTTCGAGGCCGAAGTGCTCTACCAATCGGCGCTGGTCGCCGGTGCCCTGTCGACCGACGCGGCAAAAGGCTCCGACGCACCCTTTGATCCGCGCATCCATGTGCTGAGAAAGCATCCCGGGCAGGTCGAGACGGCCGACGCCCTGCGCAATCTGATGGCCGGCAGCGCCATCCGTGAATCGCACCGGGTTGGCGACGAACGCGTGCAGGATCCCTATTGCCTGCGCTGCCAGCCGCAGGTGATGGGCGCGGCACTCACCGTGCTGCGCCAGGCGGCCGACACGCTGGGCACCGAAGCCAACGGCGTCACCGACAATCCGCTGATCTTCGCCGAGGATGACACCGCGCTTTCCGGCGGCAATTTCCACGCCGAGCCGGTGGCCTTCGCCGCCGACATGATCGCGCTCGCCGTCTGCGAGATCGGCTCGCTGTCGGAGCGCCGCATCGCCATGCTTGTCGATCCGGCACTTTCCGGCATGCCGGCCTTCCTGACGCCCAAGCCCGGCCTGAACTCCGGCTTCATGATCCCGCAGGTGACGGCGGCGGCGCTCGTCTCGGAAAACAAGCAGAAAGCCTATCCGGCATCAGTCGATTCGATCCCCACCTCGGCCAACCAGGAAGACCATGTTTCGATGGCGGCGCACGGTGCGCGCCGGCTGATCGGCATGGTCGAGAACGCCACCGCGGTGATAGGCATCGAATTGCTGGCCGCGGCCCAAGGCTGCGATTTCCACGCGCCGCTGGCCTCGAGCGACGCCCTGGAGGCGGTGCGCAGGCTGGTGCGGGCCGAGGTGCCACATCTCGACAATGACCGCCATTTCCACCCCGATATGGAAAAAGCCATCGCCATGGTGCGCAGCGGTGCGGCCATCGAGGCCGCCGGCGGTGTGGCTCTGCCGTCGATTTCCGGAGCGGTGTGATGGCAAGCGCGCCCTGGCTGACGGTCACGCCCGGCACAGCCCCGTTGCTGGTGTCGATACCACACACCGGCATCGACCTCGCCGGCCTTGAGAATCGGCTGGTCTCACCCTGGCTCGGCCGCCGCGACTGCGATTGGTGGATCGATAATCTCTATGACTTTGCCGCCGGCCTCGGGGCGACGGTGGTGCACACCGCGATCTCCCGCACCGTCATCGACGTCAACCGCGATCCCTCCGGCGCCTCGCTTTACCCCGGCCAGGCGACGACGGGCCTTTGCCCGACCGAGACCTTCGATGGCGATCCGCTCTATCGCGAGGGCGAAGAACCGGGGCCGTCGGAGATCGACGAGCGTCGCGAGGAATTCTTCGTGCCGTACCATGCCGCCTTGCAGGCCGAGATCGGCCGGTTGCGCGGGCTACACGAAAAGATCGTGCTCTATGACTGCCACTCGATCCGTTCAGTGCTGCCGCGCCTGTTCGAAGGCACGCTGCCGGTTTTCAATCTCGGCACCAATGACGGCAGGAGCGCCGATCCGACGCTGCAGGCGATGGTCGGCCAGATCATGGCCGAAACCGGTGAAACCTTTGTCATCAACGGCCGCTTCAAGGGCGGCTGGATCACACGCCATTTCGGCCAGCCGCAACAAGGCGTGCACGCACTGCAGATGGAACTCTCCAACCGCATCTATATGCGCGAGCCCGATGGCAAGGGCACGCCGGACAATTGGCCGGTGCCCTATGACGCCGAGTTCGCAGCACCGATCCGCGCCACCCTGCGGAAAATCCTCGAGACCGCGACATCCTGGGCGCGTGTCTGACATCAGATCCTCTTATGGAGTGACGCCATGAACAATCCTCGCCACAACATCCGCGAAGTCCGCAGCCCGCGCGGCACCGAAATCAGCGCGCGCTCCTGGCTGACGGAAGCGCCGCTGCGCATGCTGATGAACAATCTCGACCCGGATGTTGCTGAAAATCCCAACGAACTGGTCGTCTATGGCGGCATCGGCCGGGCGGCGCGCACCTGGAACGATTTCGACCGCATCGTCGCCTCCTTGAGGACGCTGGCCGATGACGAGACTTTGCTGGTCCAGTCGGGCAAGCCGGTCGGCGTCTTCCGCACCCATCCGGACGCCCCGCGTGTGCTGATCGCCAACTCCAATTTGGTGCCGCACTGGGCGAATTGGGAAAAGTTCAACGAGCTCGATAAGAAGGGCCTCATGATGTACGGCCAGATGACGGCCGGCTCGTGGATCTACATCGGCACGCAAGGCATCGTGCAAGGCACCTACGAGACCTTCGTCGAGGCCGGTCGCCAGCACTATGGCGGCAATCTCAAGGGAAAATGGATCCTGACCGGCGGCCTCGGCGGCATGGGTGGCGCCCAGCCGCTCGCCGCCGTCATGGCCGGCGCCTGCTGTCTCGCCATCGAATGTAACCCGGACTCGATCGATTTTCGCCTGCGCACCCGCTACGTCGACGAGCGCGCCGAGACGCTCGACGAGGCGCTGGAAAAGATCGAACGCTGGACCAAGGCCGGCGAGGCGAAGTCGGTCGGCCTGCTTGGCAATACGGCTGAGATCGTCCCGGAGATGTTCAGGCGTGGCATTCGCCCCGATATGGTCACCGACCAGACCTCGGCGCATGATCCCATCAACGGCTATCTGCCGAAGGGCTGGACGATGGCCGAGTGGCGCGAGAAGCGCGTCAGCGACCCCAAGGCGGTCGAGAAGGCGGCCCGCGCTTCCATGCGCGAACATGTCGAGGCGATGGTGGCGTTCTGGAACGCCGGCGTGCCGACGCTCGACTATGGCAACAACATCCGCCAGGTGGCCAAGGAGGAGGGGTTCGAGAACGCCTTTGCCTTCCCCGGCTTCGTGCCGGCCTATATCCGTCCGCTGTTCTGCCGCGGCATAGGCCCCTTCCGCTGGGCGGCTCTGTCGGGCGATCCGGAAGATATCTACAAGACCGACGCCAAGGTGCGCGAACTGACGCCCGGCAACACCCACCTGCACAACTGGTTGGACATGGCGCGCGAGCGCATCGCCTTCCAGGGCCTGCCGGCGCGCATCTGCTGGGTCGGCCTTGGCGACCGCCACAAGCTCGGCCTTGCCTTCAATGAAATGGTGGCCAAGGGTGAGCTGAAGGCGCCTGTCGTCATCGGTCGCGATCACCTCGATTCCGGCTCGGTTGCTTCGCCGAACCGCGAAACGGAATCGATGAAGGACGGCTCGGACGCGGTGTCCGACTGGCCGCTGCTCAACGCATTGCTCAACACGGCGTCCGGTGCCACCTGGGTGTCGCTGCACCATGGCGGCGGCGTCGGCATGGGTTTCTCGCAGCACGCCGGCATGGTCATCGTCGCCGACGGCACGCGCGAAGCCGCCAGGCGCCTGGAGCGGGTGTTGTGGAACGACCCGGCGACCGGTGTCATGCGCCACGCCGATGCCGGCTACGACGTTGCCATCGAATGCGCCAAGGAGCACCAGCTCAACCTGCCCGGCATTCTCGGGTGAGAAACGTCCGGCCGCAGGCAGGCGAAAAGCCGCGGAGTCGGCTTTTCGAGTTTCGAACGCCCGTAACCATAGCGGAGGGCTAGGTATGCGCATCCTGCGGGCAGCCGAATACCGGTCGATGCCGTGGAAGAACGGCGGCGGCGTGACGACGGAAATCGCCGTCTCGCCGCCCGGTGCCGGGCTAAACGATTTCGACTGGCGCGTGTCGATGGCGCGTGTCGAATCGAGCGGTCCGTTCTCGCAATTCGCCGGCATCGATCGCACCCTTGCCGTGCTCGAAGGCGAGGGCATCGTCCTCGAGATTGCCGGCTACCCGCCGAGATCTATAAACAGGACGACCGCCCTGTTTTCTTTCCCGGCCGACGTGCAGACCTCGGCCGCGCTGATCGGCGGACCGATCACCGATCTCAATGTCATGACCCGCCGAAGCCGGATGACGCATTCGGTCGAACGCCTGGTGATTTCGGCCCCCGTGGAAATCCGGACTGAAGCCGGCACAACGCTCATCCTGTGCTTGGACGGCGACATCAGTGTGCCCGCCGCTGAACCGGTTCGCCTCGGGCCGCTTGACACTCTGCTGTCCGGGCCGGTCAGCACCGGCCTGCTTGTCCAACCCGCCCATGAGGCAACGCTGTTCGTGATCCGGATCCGCGCCATCGCCGGCAACGATTAACGCTTGTTTCCAAACATGATCGCGGTACCGGCGAAATATAGCGTAAGCTGCTGGCGGCATCACGAAAAAGCCTGAATCCTCTCCGCCGATCTGGCTGGCGGGAAGTGGGGTGCTTGTCTTTGAGTTTTGCTGAGAGACGACGCCCTGTCGTGGTGCGGAAACAAACTTTCGGCAAGTGGGGTTTATGCAACCAATTGCATTTGAACCGGTTTTAGGGCCATTGCCGTGGCGGTGACGCCGCTCAGTGCCCGCTTACGGAATTTTCAATGAATATTCAGACGAATCCTGCCCAAATCGAGAAGACAAGCGCGAGCTTCCCGGCCATCACCGAAGAGCCGATCCGCTCCAATTACCTGCCCGAAGAGCGCCTTCGGCTGCTCGGTGAAAGCCTGGCGAAAGGCGACCTCACAGACCTGTTCGGGCTGACGCCCTTCGATTTTCAGGCCCGTATCCGCGACAGCGCCAAGAAGATTTTGGAAGTCTACCGGTCGACCAATGCGGCGCAGGCGAGGGGCGAGACGATCACGCCGGCGGCACAATGGCTGCTCGACAACAATTACCTGGTCGAAGAGACCATTTTCCAGGTCAAGCGCGACCTGCCGCGCCGCTTCTATCGCCAGTTGCCGACCCTGAAGCTGCCTGACGGCGGCAGCGTGCCGCGCGCGCTGGCGCTGGCCTGGACCTATGTCGCACATTCGGACAGTTCCGTTTCGGCGACGATGTTCAAGTCCATCGTCCAGGGTTTTCAGTCGGTCGAGCCGCTGAAGATCGGCGAACTCTGGGCGCTGCCTTCGCTGTTGCGCTTCGTGCTGATCGAAAATCTGCGCCGGCTGGCGGTCAGGGTCAATCGAACCCGTCAGATGCGTCAGATCGCCAACGATGTGGCCGACAAGGTCCTGGCCACCGACGACAGCGCCGACCGGCAGTCGATCCTGTCCAATTTCAGCGCCCACGCACAGGACACCACCTTCGCCACCCAGCTGCTCTATCGCCTGCGCGATGGCTCGCAGAATGCCGGCAAGGCTCTGGAATGGCTGGAAGGCGAGCTCGAAAAGACCGGCTCCGATGCCGAGGAAATCATCATTTCCGAACATCACACGTTGTCCAGCGGCAATGTGACGACGGGCAACATCATTCGTGGCCTGCGCCTCATCAACGACGTCGATTGGACCGTGTGGTTCGAAGGCGTCAGCCGCATCGACACCGTGCTGCGCGAGCGCACCGATTTCGCCGCGCTCGACTTCTTCTCGCGCGACCAGTACCGGACCGCGATCGAGGAATTGGCGCGCCGCTCGAACCTTTCGGAATATCGCGTCGCCGAGAAGGCCATCGAGCTGGCCGGCCACGCCGCCAGCGATGGCGACGGCGACGTCGTTTTAACCGGGTCCGCCCACACCGATGTCGGCTTCTTTCTCGTCGGCCCACGCCGGCTCGAGCTGGAGAAGGCGATCGGCTATCGACCCACCGTCAGCCAGACAGTCAAGCGTGCCTTCCGCAAGACCGGCTGGCTCGGCATCGTCGTACCGGTGTTTGCGCTGACGGCGCTGCTTCTCGTCCTCTCCGGCAACGCACTCGCCAATCTCGGCCTGTCGGTGCCTTCGATCGTCCTCATGCTGGCGCTGTTTGCCGTGCCGGCCAGCGAGGGCGCGCTCGCCTTCTTCAACACGGTCGTTTCGCTGTTCCTGAAACCGACGCGCCTCGTCGGCTACGATTACCGGCACGGCGTGCCGCCCGAGGCGCGCACGCTGGTGGTGGTGCCGTCGCTGATCGGCTCGCGCGACGATGTCGAGGAAAACATCCGCAATATCGAGGTGCATCATCTCGCCAACACGGCCGATGAAATCCATTTCGCGCTGCTGTCGGACTGGCCGGACTCGAAGACCGAGATCGATGCTGCCGACACCGAAATCCTCGAATTCGCGCGTGCCGAGATCGCTCGCCTCAACGCACGCTATCCCTCCGAAGGCGCGCCGCGCTTCTATATCCTGCACCGGCGCCGGCTCTTCAATGCGGCGCAAGGGTCGTGGATGGGCTGGGAGCGCAAGCGCGGCAAGCTGCATGAACTCGACCTTCTGCTGCGCGGCGACAGCGACACCACGTTCCTGCCGCTCGACGTGCCGCTGCCGGAGAACGTCGTCCACGTGATGACGCTCGATGCCGACACGCGCACCACCCGTGACGCGGTCGCCACCCTCGTAGGCAAGCTCTGCCACCCGCTCAACCGGCCGCATTTCGATGCCAGCAAGCGCGTCGTCACCGCCGGCTACGCGATCCTGCAGCCGCGCATCACCGCGTCGCTGACATCAGGCGACGATGCGTCGTTCTTCCAGCGGGTGTTTTCGGCCAATCGCGGCCTCGACCCTTATGTCTTTGCCGTGTCCGATCTCTATCAGGACGTCTTCGGCGACGGGTCCTTCACCGGCAAGGGCCTCTATCACGTCGACGCCTTCGAGGCCGCCCTGCAGGGCCGCATCGAGGAAAACACCATCCTCAGCCATGATCTGCTGGAGGGCGCGCTGGCGCGATCGGCGCTGGTCACCGACGTCGAACTGGTCGAGGACTATCCGACCCGCTACTCGGTCGACGCCTCGCGCCACCATCGCTGGGCGCGCGGCGACTGGCAGTTGCTCGGCTTCATGCTCGATCCGCGCTCCGGCGTGCCGGCGCTGTCGCGCTGGAAGATGATCGACAATCTGCGCCGCTCGCTGACGCCGATCTTCTGGGTGATGGCGGCGATTGCCGGCTGGACGCTGCTGCCCTTCACACAGGCCGCGCAATGGCAGGCCCTGCTGATCCTCAGCCTGTTCATGGCGCCGACATTCGACATCGTCAACGCCATCCTGCCCAAGAGCGGCGACCAGACGCCACGCGGCCATTTCTCGGCCCTGGCACGCGACGTCGCCTTCGGCACCGCCATGGTGGCGCTGAAGATCGTCCTGATGGCGCACAACGCCTGGATGATGGGCGATGCCATCGTGCGCACGCTCTATCGGTTGTTCGTCAGCCGCCAGAACCTTTTGGAATGGCGCACCGCCTCGCAGGCGCACAAGGCGGGCGACAACGATGTCGGTTCCTATTACGGCATGATGTATGGCGCCGTGATCATCGGCTTCGTCGGCCTTGCCATTCCGGTGCTGGCCGATTCGACCGGCGCCTTCGTTGCCTTCTTCTTCGCGCTGTTCTGGATTGGCTCGCCCGCCATCGCCAGCTGGATCAGCCGTTCGGCTGAAACCGAGGATCGCTTGCGCATATCGCAGGCCGATATCCATACGTTGCGCACGGTGGCGCGGCGCACATGGCATTATTTCGAAAGCTTCGTGACGGCAGAGCATCACCATCTGCCGCCCGACAATTTCCAGGAAAGCCCGGCGCCGGTGGTGGCGCCTCGTACTTCGCCGACCAATATCGGCGTCTACCTGCTGTCCGTCGTTTCCGCCCGCGACTTCGGATGGATCAGCCTGTCCGACGCCATCACCCGCATCGACGCCACCATGGCCACGATCGAGGGCATGCCGCGTGAGCGCGGTCACCTCTTCAACTGGTACGACACCACGACGCTGAAGCCGCTTTATCCGCTCTACATCTCGGCTGTCGACAGCGGCAATCTCGCCGGCCATCTGGTGGCGGTGGCGGCGGCCTGCGCCGAATGGGCCGAGGCGCCCTCCGTGCACCTCCAGGGCGATTTCGAAGGCATTCTCGACACGGTCACCATCCTCAGCGAAAGCCTCGATGATCTGCCCGACGACCGCCGTCAGCTGCGCCCGCTGCGCCAGCGCCTCGCCGACCGTCTCGACGGCATGCGGCGCGCTGTCGACACCATCAAGGCGCAGCCCGAAATGGCGTCGATCCGCACCATCAACCTGGCCGTGCTGGCCGGCGAGATCCGAAAATTGGCCACCGCCATCCATACCGAGGCGGTGTCGCCCCAAAGCGACGTCATCGTCGACTGGGCGGCAAGGCTGGAAGCCACCTGCGAAGCGCACGTCCATGACGCGCACAGCGACGACAATGCCGTCGAGGCGCTGCGTGCCAAGCTGCTCACCTTACGCGAGCGCACCCGCCGCTATGCCTTCGAGATGGATTTCTCCTTCCTGATGCGGCCGGAGCGCAAGCTGCTGTCGATCGGCTACCGGGTCGAGGAACACCAGCTCGACGAAAGCTGCTACGACCTTCTGGCTTCCGAAGCGCGGCTGACCAGCCTGTTCGCCATCGCCAAGGGCGATCTGCCGACCGAGCACTGGTTCAGGCTTGGCCGGCCGATCGTCGAAATCGGTTTCCAGGGCGCGCTGATGTCCTGGTCCGGCTCGATGTTCGAATATCTGATGCCGCCGCTGGTCATGAAGGAGCCGCAGGGCTCGATCCTCAACCAAACCAGCAAGCTGATCATCAAACGCCAGATCCAGTATGGCCGCCAGAAGAACGTGCCGTGGGGCATTTCGGAGGCCGCCTACAATGCCCGCGACCGCGAACTGACCTACCAATATACCAATTTCGGCGTTCCAGGCCTCGGGCTGAAGCGCGGTCTTGGCCAGAACACGGTGATCGCGCCTTACGCCACCATACTGGCGGCCCAGTTCAATCCGCGTGAAGCCGTGCTGAATCTCGCCCGATTGCGGGAGATCGGGGCGCTCGGCCGCCACGGCTACTACGATGCCGTCGACTTCACGCCGCAGCGCGTGCCGGAAGGCACGGACCATGTCGTCGTCCAGAATTATATGGCCCACCATTCGGGCATGTCGATCGCGGCGGTTGCCGACGCCATCTTCGAAGGTCGCATGCGCGACCGCTTCCACAGCGATCCGGTCATCGAATCGGCCGAACTCTTGCTGCAGGAGAGGGCGCCGCGCGACATCCCGACAGCGACCGTCAGGACCGAGGCCGACGAACGCTCCAAGGACGAGACCGAAGTCGACAGCCCCGACACCCGCATCGTGCTCAATCCGCTGCAGTCGCTGCGGTCGACCAACGTCATGTCGAACGGCCGCTATTCGGTGATGGTCAGCGCGACCGGCTCGGGCTACAGCCGCTGGGGCGATCTCTCCGTCACCCGCTGGCAGCCGGATCCGACCGAGGACCGGCTCGGCTCCTACATCTTCCTGCGTGACGCCGGCACCGGCGACTGGTGGTCGGCTACAGCCGAACCGAAGCGAGCCGCCGAGGAAAAGGCGCAGACCTTGTTCTCCGACGACAAGGCGAGCTTCGTCAAATCGGTGGGCACCTTGCGCTCCGAGGTCGAATGCATCGTCATCTCGGAAGGCAATGGCGAGGGCCGTCGGGTCACGCTCTACAATGACGGTCCGTCCGACCGTCACATCGAAGTGACCTCCTTTGCCGAGCTGGTGCTCGGCCTGGAGGCGTCCGACAACGCGCATCCGGCCTTCTCGAAGATGTTCGTGGAAACCGAAATCTCTGCGAACAACGCGGCGATCTTCGCCACGCGGCGCAAGCGCGAGACCAGCGAGCCCGATATCGCCATGGTGCATTTCGTCACCGATCCGTCCGGATCGGCGCGCGACGCCGAGGCCGAGACCGACAGGCGCGCCTTCATCGGCCGTGGCCGCACCATCGTCGACGCAGCCGCTTTCGACCCGGGCGCCAGGCTGGGCGGCCACTCAGGCTTTACGCTCGATCCCGTCGCCTCGCTGCGCCGCCAGGTGCGCGTGCCGGCCAACAAGAAGATATCGCTGACCTTCTGGACGGTTGTCGGCGCCGGCCGTGCCGAACTGGACGAAGCCATCGCCCGCCTCGACCATCCGGAGAGCTTTGCCCGCCAGGCCATGCTTGCCTGGACGCGCAGCCAGGTGCAGACCCGCCACATGGGCCTCAGCCTGACCGATGCCGCCAATGTGCAGAAGCTGGCGCGCTATCTGATCTATCCGGATCCGTTCCTGCGTCTTCCCGCCGAATCCATCGCCTCGGGGCTGGGCAAGCAGTCGAGCCTGTGGCCGACAAGCATTTCCGGCGATTTCCCGATCTTCCTGGTCAGGATCGGCGATGTCGCCGATCTCGAAATCGTCGCCCAGGCGCTGCGGTTCCAGGAATATATGCGCACCCGCGGCATGATGATCGACTTCGTCGTCGTCAACGAGCAGGCGTCCTCCTATGTCCAGGACCTGCAGCGGGCGGTCGAGACGCTGTGCGAAAACAGCCGTCTGCGCGGCAAGGAGCTCGGGCCGCGCCAGCACATCTTCGCGGTACGCCGCGACCTCATGGACGAGACCACCTACAAGACGCTGCTCGCCGTCGCCCGCGTCGTCCTGCACACGCGCAACGGCACCATCTTCGACCAGATCGAGCGCGCCGAGGCGGCGGCCCTGCAGGCGCGGGATGCTCTGGCAACGTTGCCGATTCCGCGTGAATTGCCGTCGCCGACACCCACGACGCATACTCCTGCCTCGCAGGCGGTGGCCAATGTCAGCGCCGATGGCAGCGGACTCAGCCAATGGAACGGCTTTGGCGGTTTCGACGGCGACGGACGGCACTATGTCGTGCGCCTGGCCGGGCGGCGCACGACGCCGCAGCCGTGGATCAACGTCGTCTCCAACGCCTCGTTCGGGTTCCACACCTCCGCCGAGGGCGCAGCCTTCACCTGGAGCCGAAACAGCCGCGACTACCAATTGACGCCGTGGTCGAATGATCCGGTCTCGAACCGCCCGGGCGAGGGCCTCTATATCTACGATCAGGCCAGCGGCAAGGCATTCTCGCCGCTCGCCGCCATGGTGCGCGATCCCTCGATGACCTACGAGGCCTGGCACGGCCAGGGTTTCTCGACCTTCCGCTCGAAGCGCGGACCGTTGTCGATGGACCTTACCCATGTCGTCGATCCGGTCGATTCCCTGAAGATCTCGCGGCTGCGCATCCAGAATTCCGGCTCGGTGCCGGCGCGGCTGCGTGTCTATGCTTATGCCGAATGGGTGCTCGGCGGGCATCGGTCGCGCACTGCGGCAACCATCGTCCCGTCGCGGGACGCGGCAACCGGTGCGCTGCTGGCACAAAACCCCTATGGGCTGGATTTCGGCGAGCGTGTGGCCTTCCTGGCGGCCGACGGCGGCGTCCATTCGGTGACCACAGACCGATCGGAGTTCCTGGGCCGGCATGGTTCCAGCGAGCTACCGCAGGCGGTGCTGAGTGGTGCGGCGCTGTCTGGCCGTGTCGAGGCCGGCGACGATCCGTGCGCGGCGATTGCCCGCGACGTCGAGATCCCGGCAGGCGGCGACGTGACGCTGCTCTGGCTGCTCGGCGACGCCGAGTCGGTCGAGGAGGCGAGCGCGCTGGTGCAGGAGCATCGGGCCAAGGACTTCGACCAGCGATTGGCCGACAATGAGCGCGAATGGCGCGGCTTCCTCGACACCATCCAGGTCGAGACGCCCGACAAGGCGCTCGACGCCATGGTCAACCACTGGCTTCCCTATCAAAGCCTGGCCTGCCGCATCCGCGCCCGCTCGGCCTTCTATCAGGCCAGCGGCGCCTTCGGCTTCCGCGACCAGTTGCAGGATACGCTGGCGCTGCTGGCGCATGACCCACAGTTGGCGCGCGACCAGATCCTCAACGCGGCGCGGCGGCAGTTCCCCGAAGGCGACGTGCAGCACTGGTGGCTGCCGCGCACGGGTGCTGGCGTACGCACGTTGATCTCCGACGACGTGGTCTGGCTTGCCCACGCTACGGCGCGCTATTTGCTGGTCACTGGCGATGCCTCCATCCTCAAGGAGCAATTGGCCTTCATCGATGGACAGCCGCTGGGCGAGGGCGAGCACGATGCCTTCTTCACCCCGGAAATCTCGAAGAAGACAGCGACGCTCTACGATCATTGCGCGCGTGCGCTCGATCTCGCCATCAAGCGCAGCAGCCCCGCGGGCCTGCCGCTGATCCTCGGCGGCGACTGGAACGACGGCATGAACCGCGTCGGCGAGCACGGCAAGGGCGAGAGCGTCTGGCTCGGCTGGTTCCTGCTGAAGACGCTGGGCGATTTCGCCCCCGTCGCCAAGACCGAGGGTGATGCCAAGCGAGCACAGGCCTGGGCAAAGCATGCCGATGTTCTGAAGCGGGCGCTTGAGAGCACCGCATGGGACGGCGAATGGTACCGGCGCGGCAGTTTCGACGACGGCACGCCTTTGGGGTCTCGCCACTCGCAGGAGTGCAAGATCGACTCGATCGCCCAGTCCTGGAGTGTGCTTTCGGGAGAGGGCGACCCGGCACGGTCGACCACCGCCATGGAGCAAGCAACGAAGCTGCTCGTCGACGACAAGCTGAAGATCGTCAAGCTGTTCACGCCGCCATTCTCGAAGACGGAAAAGGACCCCGGTTACATCAAGAGCTATCCGCCTGGCGTGCGCGAGAATGGCGGCCAGTACACCCACGCCGCCACATGGTTCGTCATCGCGCTTGCCGAGATGGGGCAGGTCGACGAGGCCTATCGTTGTTTCTCGATGCTGAATCCCGTCAACCACGCGACCGACGAGGCCACGGCCGAGCACTATCGAGTCGAGCCCTATATCGTGGCGGCCGACATCTATGCCGGGGACGACAATGCCGGCAACGGCAAGGGCGGCCGTGGCGGCTGGACCTGGTACACCGGCTCTGCCGGCTGGCTCTACAGGGCTGCGGTCGAAGGCATTCTGGGCATCGAACGGCGCGGCAAGCGTGTCCAGTTCAAGCCGAAGCTGCCAAGCCACTGGGATGGGTACTCGGCAAATCTCAAAATGCTGGGGGCGGAACTCAAGGTTCGTGTCATCCGCGACAATAAGGCCAAGGCCGTGTCGCTGGAGGTGAATGGGGCAAAGACCAAGGCTTCGGCAGTCGAGCTGAAGGACGGCGAAGTTGCCGAGGTTGTCGTCAGGATTCCGGCCTGAGGCCTGTTGCCCAAAAAGCATGCGCTCGGGGCTGAGGCCCCGACCGCGACTTTTGTCACGCCAGGCGGGATGAGAGGCCCCATCCCGCCTGGCGTTGCCGTCTGCCGTTGACGGGCATCCCGCCGAGAAGTCTATGAAATCAAAGGTTTGAGGCGCCCCATAGGAGTAGCCGCGAGCGGTGAGGCTTTGGCCACCCTTCGCCTGGAAGGGCATCCTGCAGCTTTGTTTTGCTTTATACTTCGCGAAAGGCGATTTCGGCCTCAGTCATCCGCCCGACATTGTTGCTGATTAAAATTATGGCAGCACGTGCCAACTGCCATGATTTCGCCGCATGCCTGACATTTTACCTGTCTTCTCAAACCGTTAGGTGATCACGGCAGATTTCGGAACGTCGCCATCTTTTGTTCGCTCTAAGGGAACTGAAGGGGTACACGGCCATTGTTTTGCGACGTATCAACCGGTACGAATAAAATGATGCAGTGCACAATAAACAGCGTGGCGGAGTAACTGGGGTGACCCTTCTGCAAATCTACTGGCGAGCTCTCGGTTATCTGGCCGCGGACAGGAAACGCGTTGCGTTGATCTGTTCGGCCAACGTGGCTCTCGCCATCGTAGCGCTTCTCGAGCCGATTATGTTCGGTCGCGTCATCGGCGCCATCTCCGAGCGTGGCTCTGTCTTCACCACGCTGGTCATGTGGGCCGGTCTCGGCGCCTTCAACATCGTTGCCTTCGTCATGGTGGCGCGCGGCGCTGACCGTTTCGCCCATGCTCGGCGCAGCGAAGTGCTTTGCGAGTCGTTCGAGCGCGTGATCACCATGCCGCTCGCCTGGCACCATCAGCACGGCACCTCCAATGCGCTGCACACGATGCTGCGCGCCGTCGAAACCCTGTTCAGCCTTTGGCTCGAATTCATGCGCCAGCATCTGTCCACGGCTGTCGCCCTCGTGCTGCTGGTCCCGACCGCGATCAGCATGGACCTGCGCATGTCGCTGGTGCTGCTTGGCCTCGGGCTGCTCTATGTCGGCATCGGCCGGATGGTCATGCGCCGCACCAAGGCGGGCCAGGCCGCGGTCGAGCGCCACTACCACAAGGTGTTCGCGCATGTGACCGACTCGGTCAGCAACGTTGCGGTGCTGCAGAGCTACAATCGCCTCGGCCACGAGGCCGATACGCTGCGCCGCTACGTCAAGAACCTGCTCGACGCGCAGAACCCTGTGCTCGACTGGTGGGCGCTGGCCAATGCCTTGCACCGTCTGTCATCGGCAATCTCGATGCTGATCGTGTTGTCGATCGGCTCCTATCTCGTGACTCATGGTCAGTTGGGTGTCGGCGACGTCATTGCCTTCACCGGTTTTGCCACGATGCTGATCGCTCGCCTCGACCAGATGTCGGCTTTCGCCAACCAGATTTCCGAGGCCCGTGCCAAGCTCGAGGATTTCTACCATCTCGAGGACTCCGCGGCTGATTCCGCCGAGCCGGACGGCTTGCGCGATCTTTCCAACGTCACCGGCCATGTGCGCTTCGAGAATGTCGGCTTTGAATTCGCCAATTCCGGCCAAGGCATCGACGACGTGTCCTTCGAGGTGCAGGCGGGCCAGACCGTCGCCATCGTGGGCCCGACGGGTGCCGGCAAGACCACGCTCATCAACCTGCTGCAGCGTGTCTTCTCGCCGTCCCATGGCCGTATACTGATCGACGGCATCGACACCCGCACCGTGACCCGCAAGTCGGTGCGCCATTCGATCGCCACGGTGTTCCAGGATGCCGGCCTGCTCAACCGCTCGATCGAGGACAACATCCGTGTCGGCCGCGCCGATGCAAGCAATGACGAGATCCATGCCGCCGCCAATGCGGCTGCCGCACAGGACTTTATCCTGTCCAAGAGCAATGGCTACGACACGGTGGTTGGCGAACGTGGCGGCCAGCTGTCGGGCGGCGAACGTCAGCGCATCGCCATTGCCCGTGCCGTGCTGAAGGACGCACCGATCCTGGTGCTCGACGAGGCGACCAGCGCGCTCGACGTCGAGACCGAGGACCGCGTCAAGGAAGCGATCGACGAACTGCGCCGCGACCGCACCACCTTCATCATCGCCCACCGCCTGACCACCGTTCGCGACGCCGATCTGGTCGTGTTCATGGACAAGGGCAGGGTGGTCGAGATGGGCGGCTTCACCGAGCTGTCGCTGCGCAATGGGCGCTTTGCCAGCCTGCTGCGCGCTGGCGGCCTGCTCAACGACGAGGAGGTCCGCCGCCTCAGCCGCACCGTGCTGCAACAGCAGGAAGCGGCCGCCTGATCAGGCACGTCTCTGCCTTCTCCCACAGGGGAGAAGGCAAAGCGCTGCAGCCCTGCGACACCACCGCTCGATTGCCCCGAACGCCGCGGCGGTTTATGTAGAACCGTATGAGCGACACGACTTCACGCCTGACGAGCTGGATGGATCTCGCCAACCCGACGCGCTTCGTCGGGTTGGCGGACAAGGTCGTGCCGTGGCTGGCCACGATCGCCGCACTGATCCTCGCCGTCGGGCTCTATATGAGCTTCGCCGCGCCTGAGGATTTCCAGCAAGGCATCACCGTCCGCATCATGTACATCCACGTGCCTTTCGCCTGGCTGGCCATGATGTGCTACACGCTGATGGCGGTCTCGGCGCTCGGCACGCTCGTCTGGCGGCATCCGCTGGCCGATGTCGCGCTGAAATCAGCCGCACCCATCGGTGCGGTCTTCACCGCGCTGGCGCTGATCACCGGTTCGATCTGGGGCAAGCCGATGTGGGGCACTTGGTGGGTCTGGGATGCGCGGCTGACTTCGGTCTTCGTGCTGTTCCTGATGTATCTCGGCATCATCGCGCTGACCCGTGCGCTCGACGATGCCAGCCGCGCCGCCTGGGCCGCCGCCATCATCACGCTGGTCGGCTTCATCAACATCCCGATCATCAAATTCTCGGTCGACTGGTGGAACACGCTGCATCAGCCGGCCTCGGTGTTCCGCATGGGCGGCTCCACCATCGACCCCAGCCTGCTGTGGCCGCTTCTGGTGATGGCGCTCGGCTTCACCGTGCTGTTCTTCGCGCTGCACCTGATGGCGATGCGCACCGAAATCCGCCGTCGCCGGGTGATTGCCATGCGCAGGGTCGCGGCACGGCAGGCGGAGCGCTCTCCCCCTTCTCCCCTTGTGTGAGAAGGCAAGACGCTTCTTAGTTCACCCCATCCTTCCGCGCGCCGCCACAGGCAGCGTTTCCAGCACTTTGTCGCCGTCGACCAGGTTGACCTCGTTGAACAAGTTTGTGACGACGCAGCAATGGTCGGGCACGACACGCACGCGCTCGCCGATGCGCAATTTGCCGTCACCCGAAAGCGTGACGGTGCCGTGCTCCTCGCTCAGGCCCGTCACCCGCGCTCCCGGCACGCCGGGCAACTCGCCGAAATCGGCGAGACCCAGCGTGTCGCTGGACAGCGCCTTGCTGCCGGCATCGAGTATAGCGCGCGTCGCGGTGGGATGGCTGACCACCGTCGACAGCACCGTCAGCGCGCAATCGTCGAGCGTGCCGACGCCTTTGGCGACCTGATAGCGGTCGAGATAGATGTAGGTGCCTGGACGATACTCCGTGACAACAGATGTATCGCTGGAGCGCCACATATCCGGCGTGCCGCCGCTGGAGATGCGTTCGCAGGCGAGGCCCGATGCGGCCAGCGCCTGCTTGGCGTCGGCGAGCCAGGCTTCGGCCTCCGCTGCCTTCCCGGCGGCCGGGTAGGTCATCAGTCCTCCGAAGGCGAGGCCACCGGCTCTGTCGATCTGTCTTGCCAGCGCAACCGCTTCATCGGCCGACTGCACGCCGCAGCGTCCCATGCCGGTGTCGCATTCGACCAGCACCGGTAGACGATGACCGGCATCGGTGAAGGTGGCTGCCAGCCCTTCGAGCGTCTCCATGCTGTCCGCTGTCACCGACAGGGTGACGCGCCCGTGCAGCGCCAGAAGCCGCTCCAGCTTGGCGCGCCCAAGGATGTTGTAGGGAAGAAAAATATCGGCCAGCCCGGCATCGGCCATCACCTCGGCCTCGCCGATCTTCTGGCAGGTGATGCCGACGGCGCCGGCCGCCACCTGCTTCTTCGCCCAATAGGGCAATTTGTGCGTCTTGATATGCGGCCTGAGCTTCAGCCCATTCCTGTCGGCATGCGCCTGGGCGCGGGCAATATTGGCTTCGGCGCGCGCGGCGTCGATGAGAATCGACGGCGTATCGAGGTCGTGGACGGTCGGCATCATCTTTCACCCCATGAGGAATCCGCGGGATTTATGGCCCTGAAAATCCGCGATGTCACGCGGCCAGCGAAGCGGATCTGTGGTCCATGCGCCTAAGCGCAAGGCCGGGCAGGCGGCGAGATGGATCGACACCGCATCGACGTTCGGCTATGCGATTTGCCAGACAAATCGATACGAAGGGATCATGATCATGAAGCGCTCCGCCATCAACGACATCATCCGCGAAGCCGACGCTTTCATCCGCTCGTTCGGCTACATCATGCCGCCCTTCGCCTATTGGTCGCCGCAGGAGGCGAAGGCGCGCCAGGCCGACTCCGCGGCCGTGTTTACCTCGCGGCTCGGCTGGGACATCACCGATTACGGTCAGGAGAAGTTCAAGGAGCTCGGCCTGTTCCTGTTCACCGTTCGCAACGGCCGCTACGAGGACATGAAGAAGGGCATGGGCATGCTCTATGCCGAGAAAATCATGATCTCGCGCAAGGACCAGCTGTCGCCGATGCATCGCCACAACATCAAGGCCGAGGACATCATCAACCGTGGCGGCGGCAAGCTGGTGCTGGAACTGTTCATGCATGACCGCGACGGCGGCATCGATCCCAAGGCCGAGGTTTCGGTGCCGGTCGACGGAACCATCCACAGGCTGCCTGCGGGCGGGCTCCTGAAGCTCGACCCGGGCCAAAGCGTCACGCTGCTGCCCGGCGTCTGGCATGCCTTTTGGGCCGAGGGCAAGGATGTGCTGATCGGCGAGGTCTCGACCGTCAACGACGATCTCACCGACAATGTGTTTCGCGAACCGATCGGCCGTTTTTCCAACATCGACGAAGACGTTGCCCCGATCCATCTGCTGGTGTCCGACTACGAGAAGTGGCTGGGGTAAGGGGCCGCTCCACGCCCTCGGCGACGCCAGTCACACGACCGTGTGACTAGTCACACGGTCGAAAATGGGTAGGCCGTAGCGCCTACCTACTGCGATCCTTGTTCGACCGATCCTGCCGCTTCGTCCTTGAAGACGACCTTTGTGCCTTTTTGCACTTCAGAGGCGAGGTCTTCGGCATCCCAGTTGGTCAGCCTGATGCAACCATGCGAGAAGGTCTTTCCGATCTTGCCTGGGTCCGGCGTTCCGTGAATGCCGTAGCTATCGATGGACAAGTCGATCCAGACCGATCCCACCGGATTGTTTGGCCCGGCAGCGATCGTGAAGGGGCGCTTGGTCTTCACCCCCTTGAAGGCAAACTCGGGATCGTAATGATAGGTTGGGTGGTGCACCACGCGTTTGACCTCCGCCTGGCCACTCGGCGCGGGCTTCTCCTGGCTTCCGATCGAGGCGGGGTACGTCGCAAGCACTTTGCCGGAAGGGTCAAGCACCCGAACCTGGCGAGCGCTCTTGTCGACCTCGACGCTCGCGATGTCTTGCGGCGGATCACCTCGGGTGACAGCTGGCACGAGCAGCTTTTGCCCCGCCCTCCTGAAGCCGATGCCGGGATTGAGCCGTTCAAGCAGTTGCTCGCTGATGTGGAAGCGCTCCGCCATCTTTTCCAAGGCATTGTGGTAAGCCAGCCTGGGCAGGCGGGCCATCCTCTCCATGCGTGCCGGAATTCGCCTGGTGAACGGCCCATGCACATCCTTGCGTGTCAAATCGTAGGTCTCAATCGCGGGGCGCGAGGAGGTCGCGACCAGCTTGTCCCATGTCTCGCGGGTGAGCTTGCCGTCGGCAGGCAATCCGTTGGCCGCTTGGAACGCACTGACTGCCCGGGTGAAGTTCTCTGCTTGGCGGCCATCGATCAGGCCTGGCGAGAAGCGTGCACGATCCAAGAGGATTTGCGCCTTCAGCACGGTCGCACTGACGCCTTTCGCTTCGCTGCCGTCAAATTGGGCGTTGTTGACGGCGGCCGCGTCCAGTTTTGCCGCCGCCGTTGCATCGCATGCCATGACGAGCATGGCGACCGCGACAAGAACGAGCCTGATCATGGAGGTCACACTCCCGTATGGGCACCTGCTTCTATGACGTCGCACGGCCGATCTGGTTCCATTTCCTGCAGTTGCGTCCGACTGCCGAGTGCCGTGCGCGCAGTGAACCCGGACCAGGAGCACCCGGCGGTGGCGCGGGTGCATTGTTGATAAGGGTCCGCCATCATCAAGATGAATGGCGACTCCCGTCAGCGCATGTGTTGGCTTCAGAACCGCAGAGACCGGAGCGACAACGGGCCAACGCCCGATTGAGTCCGTCTCCACAGGCTCGGTGACCGAGGAGAGCCAGGATGCAATTTCCTGCCCAGAAGAACAAAGGACCGGCTCAACCAGCCGAGGATGAGCGCCAGGCACGGCTTGAGAAAACAGCCAGGCTCAAGCAGCTTCGCTCCTATGCTTCCTGGCTTTCGTCTGACCCAAACGCCCAACTTCACGATGAGATAGACTGTTCCGTGCTGATCGAAGGCGTGGGGCGACGCAGCATGGAGCCTCGGCTGATCGGCAGGTGACATACCCGGGCGGCGAGGTTTCCACCGCCAACGACGATCTGGTCGACAATTTGTTTGGCTAAAGCAGTTCACCGTTTCACGGAAACGGCGACCCGCTCTAACTCCTTGTTTTGACGCAATTCCGGATGGAAAACCGTTTCACACTTTTCCTGGAATTGCTCTAGCCGATCGGCCGCAACAGTGGCGACAGGCAGACTTCGCGTCAGTGACAGCAGCCTTGCTGCGCGCTCGTCCTGCACAGGCAGGACGAGGTGATCGGTACGTCCGCCTTGGCCAGCGCCGCTGCAAGGCTTGTCTGCAATGTCGGCAATTCATCGGTCTCGCCGCGCCGTTTCAGGCATTCCACAAGCCCGTGCAATGCCCAGACATTGTTCGGATGCTGGGCACAGCGCTGCACCGTGCCGCTCAGGCCCAGATCGTCGCGATAGACCTGTTCTGCTTCCTGCGCGTGACCCTGGTCGAGAAGCAGCGCCGCCAGCGCATGGCGCGGCGGGTGCATCCAGGCCCACGGCTCGGTGTAGGACAGATTGTCGTCAAGCTCGACCGCCTGCCGCAAATGGCCATACGCCTCCTCATGCCGGCCCTGGTGGTACGCGAGCTCGCCGTCGAGCAGGGCGGCACCGACAGCCAGCGAAGCTTGCGCCGGGTTGCTGAGGAAGCGCCGCTCGGGCGCAATGCCTTTCAGATGCCGATGGAACTCTTCGCGCTCACGTTCAGCCTCAGCGAAATGCTTGAGCGTCGCATGCGCCACACCTTTGGCGTAGCGCTGCATGGCCGCCGTCAGCACATAGAGGCCAGGCTCCTCGGTGACCGGTTCGTCGATGATCTCCTGCCAGCGGCCGAAGCGCACCTGCACATGCGATTTCATCGCATGGTAGCCTTCCACCGTCTGCGTGAGCTTTGGCCGGCCCTGGATGGCGACCACGTCGCGCGCGACCAGGCTGCGCACTCTGTCGGCGGCCCACAGTGCAGGCTGGTGCTGGCCCGACAACATGCAGGTGAACATCATCAGATGCAGATCGTGGCAGCAGCCGAGCAAATAATAGGTCGGCTCGTCGGCATAGGCGAGATAGAGGTCGTTGGCACGCACCGCCTTTTCGCTGGCGCGTTTTGCTTTCTCATACTCGCCGCACAGCACATAGATATGCCCCGGCATGTGGTTCATGTGCCCGGCATCGGGGCACATCTCGCCGAGCAGATCCGCTGACCGCATGCCGCGCTCCGGCATGGTGGACATTTCCAGGAGATGGATGTGCAGGTGGACGATCGCCGGATGTTGTGCTGCGCCGGCCTCATCGGCAAGCCGGATCGACCGCTCGCAGACGTCGAGCGCCTCGACGACATCGGAATTCGGCGCCGGCGCGCCGGTCTTGAGGTTCCACAGCCGCCGCACCGCTTTTTATCTCTTGAGAATCCTTCATGTATTTCTGGAACCGCGTCCATATAAGAAGTATTACAAGAAGGAATTTCCAATCAATCGCAACTGCAATTGATAAGTCGACGTTATCGACGCTGATAATCGTTGGCTTTTCTTCGTCGCTAAATTCAGCAGATACACGGTTAAATAATTTAAAGAACCAATCGATCTCTTCTGATAATTCGAAGGTTGTCGATTTCAATGACGCAATTGGAAAGGTTATTTCGACTGAATCCTGAGCGCCATGATTCTCTCCACCCTTAGCAAAGGGAGCGTTTGCTTGAACGTAGGCGTTAACTCTGCCAAGTGCTTCAGAAGCATTTTGGACAACAAATACGGACACCTGACCTTGATCTTCCTTGGCGATATCATAAACTTCAAGTAATTTTTGGTATTGTCCGATTTCGCGGAGTAATTTACGCTCCTCGAAATCAAGATCCTCAAACAGCCGTATGAATTCAGAATTCCACTGTTTAGGCGTGTTCCGCGATCCAGCTTGCAAACTAGCTTGAACTAATTTGTTTTTAACAATGTTCGCTTGCAAGCGAACAGCAGCGTTATAGGCGTCTTTTATATTCATGAACCTGCCCCAAGTAGATTGCCCATCGCAACCGACCATAGGCAGGGCCGGCCGTCAAGATTCGTTGGGAAGCCATTGAGGTTCGGAAGCTCACCTATGAGGAGTTCGAAAAGAACAAGCGCCATGCCTTCCAACTGAATGCCAACTACGGGGGGTGGCTGATAGCATCGCTCTTGCTCGCGCATGGCGCTGCCGTCGCGTTCCTCGCACAGAACGACCGGCTATCGAAGGCGGTGCTGCCTTCGGTCTTTTGGTGGCATGTGCCCGGCCTGCTTCTGGCCTTCCTGTGCGGCTTCCTTGTTTGGGCGAACTGGAGCTTTCACGCCCGCATCTATGAGGCCGTGAGCCCCGGCATGATCTCTACGACGATGAGCACTGGCCAAAGTTCGATGACGGCACAAATCGTTGGATTAGTTGGACCCATTGGACTGGAATCGCCGCCGGCATCCTGTCGGCCCTTTGCATCTTGGCGTCGGCGCTCGCCGCCTATCGTTTGATGCCGCCTTGACGACCTTTAGGAATAATCCCTTGGCACATATTGCGCCGCAAACTCTGTTTCCAGCCGCTTGTGGTCGTCCCATGACGTCGGGGAGGGGTTTGCCTTGTCCCATGCCCGCAAGCGAGCAGACGCGGCTTTCATGGCCTTGAAAAGATCACGGTTCGAAAAGTCATCGGCCCCAGTTTCTTTTCTGAATGATCTGGCAGCTTCCGACCGTCGCTTTGACCACTCCGCGTATGACGGATTATTTGCGAGCCGATACTCCTCTAGCGCCTGATCGCGGTGTTCGGCGGCCCGCTTTTGCCATGGAGCGGGCTTTCCCTTCTTGCCGGGATTGTTGCTCATTGCCGCTCATCCAAGTGATCTTCGTCCATTAAGCCAGAGATTGGCATGCCTACTAACCCTTCGTCTTTGCCTAGCACTTAAAATATGTGTCCTTCCAGCTATCGGCCTTCGGCAGACTGCCGTTCTCTGGAGGCAGATGTGCCCTAGCTGCTGGACGCATGATCACCCAAACGACAAAGCCACTTACAAGCATTCCTATAACAAATTCCATGTCGCCCTCCCGCGCCTGAGTTCTGCACGCTCATTCGTCCGGCTCACGATCGGGCTTGTCGAAAGCGTTCAAGCTAACCTCTCTTGTGAGACTGCCGGAATCTACACCTAGAGAAACCAAAAGGTCTGGATCGGTATCCCTATCAAAGCGAACGAGAAAGCCGTAGGTCTCGCCGTCATTGCCATCTATCGTTTCCAGTTCCCAAGACGCATCGTTGAGTAGGTCCAGATCGACGCCCCATTCAGCAGCGATTTCTGCCGCGCCGTTATCGTCATCAAGCATAGCTTCGCCGCCCATGTCGTTCTCCCTTCGCGTTAAGGGAGCCGACTATAGGCCGGAATCACCGTCGAGAGTCGGGCGGAAGGGCAATTTCCACAGGCCCGCGAGCTAACAAAAGGTGCTAACGCACCTTGCTAATGAAAAAAGTTAAGTACCTGATTTCACCGTAAAAAATGGACTGGCTGGGGAACCTGGATTCGAACCAGGACTAACGGAGTCAGAGTCCGTGGGTCTACCGTTAACCTATTCCCCAGCAGGCGCGGTCATGAACCGTGCGGGCCGAGCGGGCAAGCCGCTGTGAGCGCTGCCTTGTAGCCGCCAGCGGAAAATAGTCAAGCCTGCTCTGTGGTTCAATGGCACGTTTCGTCAGGTGATTTCAGACGCCGCACTTCAGATGCCGGCGCGCGGCTCCCAGTCCAATCCCGCGTCTCAACCCTCCGTCCGGCTGAATTGCGAGCGTTCGAAGAACAGCACCACGCCCAGGCCCAGAATCAGCGGGATGATCAGGTAGAACAGTCGGAACACCAGCAGCGCCGCCAGCACGCCGACCGGATCCATGTCCGACAGGCCGGCGAGAAACACCACCTCGAACACGCCGAGCCCGCCCGGCGCGTGCGAGATCTGCGCGATCGAGAAGGAGACGAGGAAGACGCCCAGTATGACGAAGTAGCCGGGATTGTGGGCTGCGGGCAGGGCAAAGAAGATGATCGCGGCGGCGGCCAGCAGTTCGATCGGGCCGATCAGCAGTTGCCGCGCGACGATCGGCAGCGCCGGGTAGTGGAGCTGAAAACTGGCGATCTTCAGCGGGCGCAGATGCAGCCAGCTGCCGAAGACATAGGCGGCGACGAGCAGCAGCATCGCGATGCCGGCCGCTTCCGACAGGCCATGATGGGCGATGCCGGAAAACCGGTCGAGTATCTCAGGCTCGAACACCAGAACGAGGCCCGAGGCCAAAATCGTCGACAGCACGAAGGTGATCCAGCAGACCGCCACCAGCACGCCGACATCCTGTCCGGTCAGGCCCCTGGTACCATAGGCGCGGTAGCGGATGACGGCGCCGGAAAACACCGAACCGCCAATGTTGTGCGACAGCGCATAGGTGGTGAAGGAGCACAGCGTGACGAACAGCCACGACACGCGCTTGCCGATATGCAGGAGCGCGATGTGGTCGTAGCCGGCAAGCGAGGCATAGGCGATGATCGAACTCAGCGCGGCAAGAACCCAACCCCGGGTCGGAATGGCCGTGATACCGTCCCAGACGTCGTCGAGCGAAACGCCGCGCAATTCGTGCCAGAGCAGCAGCAGCGAGAAGATCACGGCGGCGATGCCGACGACCGGCCAGAAATAGCGTCTCCAGTTCATTGCCTGACTGCCATGCGTTGCGGGTCCGCTTCCTTTTCGTGGCTGGTGGGAGGCCGGCTTTGCCGGATTCTTCCGCTCATTTCAGAAATGCCTCATCGAAGCCGGCTATTCAACCGCGAACCCTTGTCGCAGCGCCGGCCGGCAAGATTTGCCGCAGTGAGCGGCCGCGCCGGAACGGCGGTCAGCGGCCTGCCGGCAAAATTCGGCATGCGGCTCTTGGTGATCGGGCGCGGCGCTGTTAGTCTGGCGGCAACTTAAAACACTGAAGCGCCTGCTGCGTCCATCATAGGTTCGCGCGGCGCCGGAAGGAACGACAGTGGAAGACCACGACACCGGCGCCGGCGCGCCGGAGGTGGGCGTGTCCAGCGCTTCCCAGGGGTCGGCTGGCCCGGGGAACGCAAGCTGGCAGCAACGCCGCCCGACGGAGCTCCGCTCCGCGGACGGGCAGGCGGGCGACGCACCCCACAAAGGCAAGCCCAAGAAGCGGCGCAAGCGAAGGCGCGGGCGCAAGGTTTTTGCGCGCGACGAAGCGCGTCCCGCGGAGAATCGATCGCCGGCGCCAGGCAAAGCCGGTGCCCCGGCGGCGGAGGCCCACAGACCGGTGGAGTCGGCGGTCTCGCCCGCCGCTGTAGTGCCACGGCCGGAACAGAGCGCCCGTCGGCCGCCGGTCCAGGAGCTTCCGGTGTTTGCGGCGCTTGACCTTGGCACCAACAATTGCCGGCTGTTGGTCGCCGTGCCGACGCGGCATGGCCAGTTCCGCGTCATCGACGCCTTTTCTCGCATCGTCCGGCTGGGCGAGGGGCTCACCGCCAATGGCCGGCTCGGCCAGCCGGCGATGGACCGCGCGGTCGAGGCGCTGAAAATCTGCGGCGACAAATTGCGCAACCGCAAGATCAGAAAAGCCCGGCTGATCGCCACCGAGGCCTGCCGCACGGCCGAAAACGGCGTCGAGTTCATCGACCGCGTCGAGCGCGAGGCCGGCCTGAAGCTCGAGATCATCGACCGCCAGACCGAAGCGCGGCTGGCGGTGTCCGGCTGCGGCTCGCTGGTCGAGCGCGACACTCAAGGCGTCGTCCTGTTCGATATTGGCGGCGGCTCGTCCGAAATCGCGCTCATCGACCTCGCAGGCCGCCGTTCGCCGAGGCTCGCCAATCACATCGTGTCGTGGACGTCGCTGCCGGTCGGCGTCGTCTCGCTGGCCGAGCGCTTTGGCGGCCGCACGGTGACGCGCGAGATCTTCGCCGCCATGGTCGATGATGTCGCCGGCCGGCTGGCCAACTTCGACGGTCGCGACCGGCTGAGCCATCTCAAGGCCAGCCCGAATTTTCATCTGCTGGGCACGTCGGGAACGGTGACGACGCTGGCCGGTGTCCACCTTGAGCTCGAGCGCTACGATCGCCGCCGTGTCGACGGGCTTTGGATGGACCGCGACAGCGTCGATCGCATGGTCGAAAGACTGGTTGGCTGGGATTTCCAGCAGCGCTGCGCCAACCCTTGCATCGGTGCCGATCGCGCCGATCTGGTGCTGGCCGGCTGTGCTATCCTCGAAGCGATCCGCGCCGTGTGGCCGTCCGAGCGGCTGCGAGTCGCCGATCGTGGCCTGCGCGAAGGTATTTTAAGCGAACTGATGGCCGATGATGGCGTCTGGCGCAACGATGGGCGTGGCAGAGCGTGAGCCCGAACCGAAGAAATAAGCAATGACCAAGAAACCGGAAAAACCAGGATCCGCCAGCATTCGTGTGCTGAAGACGCGGATCAAGAAGAAGAGCGGGCTGAAGGAATCGTCGCGCCGCTGGCTGCAGCGCCACATCAACGATCCCTATGTCCAGCGCTCCAAGGCTGACGGCTATCGCTCGCGCGCGGCCTACAAACTGATCGAGATCGACGACAAGCATCATCTGTTGAAACCCGGCATGAAGGTGATCGACCTCGGCGCCGCCCCCGGCGGCTGGTGCCAGGTCGCCGCCGCGCGGACGAAATCGACGGCCGACAAGCCGCATGTCATCGGCATCGATTATCTCGAAATGGACGCCGTGCCCGGCGCGCCGGTGCTGCTGATGGATTTCCTCGATCCGCAGGCGCCGCAGAAGCTGGCCGAGGCGCTGGGTGGGGATCCCGATATCGTGCTGTCCGACATGGCGGCACCGACCACCGGCCACAAGCGGACCGACCATATCCGCACCATGCATCTGTGCGAGGTGGCGGCCGATTTCGCGCTCTCCGTCCTGAAACCGGGCGGGCATTTCCTCGCCAAGACCTTCCAGGGCGGCGCCGAAAACGAACTGCTCTCCATGCTCAAGAAGAACTTCCGCTCGGTCCATCACGTCAAGCCGCCGGCGTCGCGGGATGAATCGGTCGAGCTTTATCTCTTGGCCAAGGATTTCAAAGGGCGAGATCTTCCTTCTCCCCTGGGAGAAGGTGTCGCCGAAGGCGACGGATGAGCTCCAGGGAGCGCCAACGTTTCACTCCGCTGGAACACCCCTCATCCGTCTCGGCGCTTTCGCGCCGATCCACCTTCTCCCACAGGGGAGAAGGCAAGAGGAAACTACTTCCCCGCCGTGCTCGTTTCCAGCGTCTTGGGTGTGGTCAGGCGGCCGTGGCCGGAGATGGCGTTGCCGGCATCGGGCGCCAGCCGCATGAACGACAGCGACGCGGCGGCCGAAATCGCCGCGACGACGAAAAACGCGGTGTGGAAATCCGCCAGCGTCAGTGACCGGTCGTGCAGGCTTGTGGACACTTCCAGGATTCCGCCGGCCAGCGCCACGCCGAGCGCGACCGACAACTGCTGGAACACCGCCGTGATCGGTGTCGCCTTGCTGGTGTCTTCAGCCGAAACCTCGGCATAGGCGAGCGCATTGACGCCGGTGAAGAACATCGAGCGGATGAAGCCGCCGACGAGCAGCATGGCCAGCATCAAGAGATAGGGTGTGTCGGGTGTGAACAGGCCGTTGATGGCGATCGAGGCGGCGGCGACCAGAGAACCGACAACCAGGACGCGGCGGAAGCCGGCGACGCGGAAGATCAGCGCGGTGACAAACTTCATCCCGATGGCGCCGATCGCCGAGACGAAGGTGATCATGCCGGACTGGAACGGCGTCAGCCCAAAACCGATCTGGAACATCAGCGGCAGCAGGAACGGCACGGCACCAATGCCGATGCGGAACAGTCCGCCGCCAAGCACCGAGGAGCGGAACACCTGGTTGCGGAACAATTCGAGCGCCAGCAAGGGATTTTTGGCGCGCCGCGCGTGCAGCAGATAGAGCGCGCCCGACAGCAGGCCGACCGCTACGGTGATAAGGCCGGTGGCCGGCGGCAAATAGGGCAGGCTCACCACCGACAGGCCGAAAACCACGCCGGATGCCGCCAACCCGCTTAGCACGAAGCCGAGGAAGTCGAGCCGCCGCGTCTCCATCGATTCGGTCTCCGGCAGGAAACGCGTCGCCAGCCAGATGCCGATCAGGCCGATCGGCACATTGATCAGGAAGATCCAGTGCCAGGTGAAATAGGTGGTGATGAAGCCACCGACCGGCGGACCGACCAGCGGACCGACCAGCGCCGGAACGGTTAGCCAGGACATCGCCGCGACGAGTTCGCTTTTTGGTGTCGCGCGCACCAGCACCAGCCGCCCGACCGGTGTCATCATGGCGCCGCCAATGCCTTGCAGGAAGCGCGAGACCACAAAAGCCGGCAGCGAACCGGAGAGCGCGCAGGCGATCGAACCGACGATGAAGACGGCGATCGCGGCGCGAAAGATATTCTTGGCGCCGAAACGGTCGGCCATCCAGCCGCTGATCGGAATGAAGATCGCCAGCGAGACGAGATAGGCGGTCAGGGCCAGCTTGAGCGCGATCGGGCTGGTGTGGATGTCGACGGCGATCGCCGGCAGCGATGTCGCGATAACAGTCGAATCCATGTTTTCCATGAAAAGGGCGACCGCCAATATAAGCGGGATGGTGCGGTTCAACGAACGCGTCCAGACTTGAATGTTGCGTTGCCGGTTGCATGTCGGCCCTGAGGCGGGCGGTTACCATGCCTTCGCCGGGATGTCGCATTAATTTGCTGTCACTTTTGTGCGACCGGCAACCACAGGTGGCATCCCTTCGCCGGAAAGTCACCTTTCCGGGAGCGTGAAATCATCGGCTTTTCATCGGTGCTTGGACGTGGTACCAGCCAGCGCCAATCCTGAAAGGGAAGAAACGAGTCGGCGCTGTCCATTCCGGTCCAGCGCTTTTTTGTATTCCCCCACCGTTTTTATGTTCAAGGGACTGGCCATGGCAAAAATCATCGAAACGTCCACCGGCGCATTGGCGCTGACCTTTGACGACGTGCTGCTGCAGCCGGGTCATTCCGAGGTCATGCCTGGCGAAACCGATGTCCGCACCCGCATCGCCGGCGACATCGACCTGAATGTGCCGATCCTGTCGGCGGCGATGGACACCGTCACCGAGGCGCGGCTTGCCATAGCCATGGCCCAGGCCGGCGGCATTGGCGTCATCCACCGCAATTTCTCGCCGGCCGAACAGGCCGAGCAGGTGCGGCAGGTCAAGAAATTCGAATCCGGCATGGTGGTCAATCCCGTCACCATCGGCCCCGACGCGACGCTCGCCGACGCGCTGGGCCTGATGCGCAGCTATTCGATCTCGGGCATTCCGGTGGTCGAGAACGGCGGCAGCGGCGGCCACAAGATCGGCCGGCTGATCGGCATCCTGACCAATCGCGACGTGCGCTTTGCGTCCGATCCGGCGCAGAAGGTCCATGAACTGATGACCCGTGACAACCTGATCACGGTCAAGGAGAACGTCGACCAGGACGAGGCCAAGCGCCTCCTGCACCAGCACAGGATCGAAAAGTTGGTCGTCGTCGACAGGCAAGGCAATTGCGTCGGACTGATCACCGTCAAGGATATCGAGAAGTCGCAGCTCAATCCGCACGCCACCAAGGACGCACAGGGCCGCCTGCGCGCCGCCGCCGCCACCAGCGTCGGCGATGACGGTTTCGAGCGCGCCGAACGCCTCATCGATGCCGGCGTCGACCTTCTGGTGATCGACACCGCGCATGGCCACTCGCAGCGCGTGCTCGACGCCGTCACGCGGGCGAAAAAACTATCCAACTCCGTCCGCATCCTGGCTGGCAACGTCGCCACCGCCGCGGGCACGCAGGCGCTGATCGACGCCGGCGCCGACGCCGTCAAGGTCGGCATCGGCCCGGGTTCCATCTGCACCACCCGCATCGTTGCCGGCGTCGGCGTGCCGCAGCTCTCGGCCATCATGTCGGCGGTCGAGACGGCGCACAAATCCGGCGTCTCGGTGATCGCCGATGGCGGCATCAAATATTCCGGCGATCTGGCCAAGGCGTTGGCCGCAGGCGCCAGTGCGGCCATGATCGGCTCGCTGCTGGCCGGAACCGACGAAAGCCCGGGCGAGGTCTATCTGCATCAGGGCCGCTCCTTCAAGGCCTATCGCGGCATGGGCTCGGTCGGCGCCATGGCCCGCGGCTCCGCCGATCGCTACTTCCAGGCCGAGGTGCGCGACACGCTGAAACTGGTCCCGGAAGGCATCGAAGGGCAGGTTCCCTACAAAGGACCTGTGTCTGGTGTGCTGCACCAGCTTGCGGGCGGGCTGAAAGCCGCTATGGGTTATGTTGGTGGCCGCGACCTTGCCGATTTCCGCGAGCGCGCCACCTTTGTGCGCATATCCAATGCCGGACTTCGTGAAAGCCACGCCCATGACGTCACGATTACCCGCGAAAGCCCGAACTATCCCGGCGGAGCCTGACCAGTACGGGCTCGGGCGGAGCCTGACGGCAACGATCCTGCGGCTGCCGCGCCACGCAGGCGCACTCTGTTTCCTGTCGGCGGTGGTTTTCACCGCCATGACGGCTATGGAATTCCTCTACTTCCGCCAGTTGAGCGGCGGCTTGCCATCACTCGACATGCGTATTTTCGGTTTCACTCCGGACGAAGGCATGGCCTGGCTGACGGCACTCGGCCGGCGCGGCGGCGAGATCATTCTCGTCTGGCACTATCTGACCTTCGCTCTGTTGTTCCCGGCGCTGCTGTCTGTGACGCTGGTCAGCCTGATCCTGGCCACCGGCCGGCGATTGAAGGCTTTCCGCGTGCAGCCGGTGCAGCTGCAGTCGATCTTCGCGCTGGTCCTGGTGCTGCCCTACACGCTTGCCGACTACGCCCAGAACATCGCGGTAGCGCGGCTTCTGTCCGATTTCCTGTCGGCGAATCCGGACTCGCTGTCTTTGGCTTCGGCGCTCACCGTCACCAAATTCGCGCTTTTCGCCGTCCCGGTGATCGTCATTGCCGCCTTCTGGCTGGCAGGCCAGAAACGCCTGGCCTGATGCCGCGCGCAAAGCTTAGCCGGGTAGGGGAAACTTCGTGAACCAGACCACGATCTTCTGGCCTGTTCTGGCGCATGTGCTGCTGATCTACATCGTCTACTGCATCCTGGGTCGCCGCAGATACGGCGCAATCAGGTCAGGCGAGGCGAAGCCAGCTCAGTTCAAGGTGCGTTCGACCGAGCCGGCCTCCAGCGTCACCGTTGCCGCCAATCTCACCAACCAGTTCGAGCTGCCGGTGCTGTTCTATGTGCTGTGCCTGACGCTGCACCTGACCAACGGCGTCAACTATCTGACCCTGGCGCTGATGTGGATTTTCGTCGCATCGCGCTATTTCCACGCCTGGGTTCACCTGACCAGCAACAATCTGCTGCTGCGCAGCCGGTCATTCTTCGTCAGTGCGGTGATTCTCCTGCTGGGATGGATCTGGTTCGCGCTGCACCTGCTCGGCATGGTTTGAGCAGGGCACTTTTTCCTTCTCCCGCAAGGGGAGAAGGAAAATCCGCGAGGGACGTCTACAGGTCGAACACCGCAATCTTGCGCTTGTCGAACTTGATGCCGATCTCGCCGCGTACCAGCTTGAGCGCGGCCTCGCCGAACACCGCGCGCCGCCAGCCCTGCAGGGCCGGTACGTCGGCTTCCTCGCCCTCGGCGGCGATACGGTCGATGTCGTCGCTGGAGGCCAGCACCTTGGAGGCGACGCCTTCCTTTTCGGCGACGATCCGCAGCAGCACCTTCAACAGTTCCGCCGCGGCGCTCGAGCCCTCGGGCGGCTGGAAACTCTTTGGCAGTTTCGGCATCTGCTCCTTGGGCAAGGCAAGGGCGGTGTTGACCGCGCCGAGCAGCGCCGTCGCCGTCGAGGAGCGTTCCCAGCCCTTCGGCGTCGTGCGCAGCTTGCCCAGGGCTGCCGCGTCGCGCGGCGCCTGCTGCGCCACCTCGTAGATCGCGTCGTCCTTGAGCACGCGGCCGCGCGGCACGTCGCGTTCGCGCGCCTCGCGCTCGCGCCACGCCGCAACGCCCTGCACGATCGCCAGTTCCTGCGGCTTGCGCAGCCGCATCTTCAGCCGCTTCCAGGCGTCCTCGGGATGCGGATCATAGGTTTCGCGGGAGGTAAGGACCTCCATTTCCTCGTTAAGCCAATGGGCGCGGTTTTCCCGCTCCAGTTCGGCGCTGAGGTGCTGATAGACCTCGATCAGATGGGTGACGTCGGCCAGCGCATAGTCGAGCTGCTTGTCGGAAAGCGGCCGGTGGCGCCAGTCGGTGAAGCGCGACGACTTGTCGAGCCGCGCGCCGGTGATGCGCTGCACGAGCTGATCGTAGGAAACGCTGTCGCCGAAGCCGCAGACCATCGCCGCCACTTGCGTGTCGAACACTGGATGCGGAACCAGATCGCCGAGATGGACGATGATTTCGATGTCCTGCCGCGCGGCGTGGAAGACTTTGACCACCGCCTCGTTGGCCATCAGCCTGAAGAACGGCTTCAGGTCGATATCGGGAGCCAGCGGATCGATCAGTGCCGTCACGCCGGGAGCGGCCATCTGGATCAGGCACAGGATCGGCCAAAACGTCGTTTCTCGAATGAATTCGGTGTCGACAGTGACGAAATCCGACTTTTCGAAAGCGGCGAGAACGGTCTCGAGTTCTTTCTGGGTGGTGATGACGTGCATCAAATCGCTTTTGGCAGGAGTAAGGTCTTCCTAGATTTCAGCCGCCGGGGCTTTCGTCAAGCTTTGGCACCGCCATCATGAGGTTCCCGGACCGTCGGAATCGCCGTTTCTCCTGGCCAGCCGCGCGAAAACCGTCGAAGTGCGCAGGAGCGCAATGAAGCGGCCGCGCCTGCCCGCCGGCACGCCGGACCGAGCCTGCATGCGGTAGAGGATGACAGCGATGAAGATCGCATAGACCACCGCGCTGAATACAAACAGGGCGCCCGGTCCGAAATATTGCATCGCCGTCGAGGCGGCGAACGGGCCGCCGATCGCGCCGAAGGAATAGAACAGCATCAGCGCCGCGTTGATCAGCACGAACTCGCCGGTGTCGGCGCGATCGTTGGAGTGGGCCGCCGACAACGAATAGAGCGGCATGGCGAAACAGCCGAAGATGAAGACGAGGACGAAGTTGAGCAGCGGATTGCTACCGGCGATGAACACCAGCGCCAGCGCCGAAAGCATCGCGCAGCAGGTCGTCATCAGCAGCACCCGGCGCCGGTCCCAGCGGTCGGAGAGGTAGCCGAGCGGATACTGGATGATGGCGCCGCCGAAGATGCCGACGCTGACGAAGGTCACGACATCGGCGACCGACATGCCGATCTGCTCGGCATAAACCGGCGACAAGGTGCGAAAGGCGCTGTTGGTGACGCCGACGGCGATGCAGCCGAAGCAGCCCAGCGGCGAAATCCGCCAGACGCGCGCCAGGTCGAGCTTGACCTCTTCGGGTGGTGTCGGGTTGGAGCGGTCGCCGAGCGACACCGGCACCAGCGATAGGGTGATCATCATCGACATGATGGCGAAGATAGCGAAACCGCCGGCGCCGAAGATCGGGATCAGGAACTGGGCTGATGTCACCGAACCGATGTCGACCATCCGGTAGATCGCCAGCACGCGTGCCCGATCGTGATTGCTGACGCCGGAATTCAGCCAGCTTTCGACGATGGTGAACAGCCCGGCGAAGCAGAAGCCGCCGGCAAGACGCACCGCGCACCACATCACCGGATCGATGACCAGCACCAGGAGCAAGGTGCCGACTGAGGCGATTGCCGCCAGCGCCGAAAATGCCCTGATATGGCCGACCGCCTTTATGATGCGGGTGATGGCAAGGCAGCCGAGCAGGAAGCCGGCGAAATAGAAGGTGCCCATCAGGCCGATGTCGGAAGCCGAAAACCCTTCCTGCGCGCCGCGCAGCGCGATCAGCGTGCTCTGCAGCCCATTGCCGCCGAGCAGGATGCCTGCGGCGAGAAGAAGCGGGATCATCGGGCGGATGGAGGACATGAAGAGGCGATCACGTGTCGGTGATCTCTTCTTGAACCATCGCCTTGACCAATACCAGCGGCAATTCCTGGAAGCAAAGTTCGAATCCGGCCTGGGCCGGGAAGGGGCAGGCCGTTCAATCCGTGCTGGGGTTCAGAAATTTCAGAGACGCTGCATGTGCAACAAACGCTTCAACACTCTCCTTTGAGTAGCCGAGAAGAGTGCCTTCCAGCCTCGCCAGATCGTTCGGTGTGAAGACATCAAAGGCTGCTTCGCTACGGCACATCCGAGCGATCAGCAGGCTGAGCTTGCAGCGCCATTCCTCCGTCGGCAGGCAGTAGCAGCGTTCCTCCACAGACGTTTTTGAATCAACCTGGGAAAATTTCAGGATGCGGCCTTCCTCGACAATCGGTCCGAAATGCGCGTCACCAACATCTTCGGTGTCCATACCCGGTTCCGCTGCGAACAAGGCCATTGGCTTGTCGCCCCGAAGCATCAATTCCAACTCGCGACCATTATATGGCGCGATGCCCTTTGGGGGAGTGCGTTTTGGCACAAAGCATCTCCAAATCGTTTGATTGCTGCATCGTTGCAAGAAACACTTCTGGCGGCAATGCATGAAGGCCGGCAGAGACTCGAACCCCAAAGGCCTGCTTGCCTTGACAAATCCGGCCTCCCATGCGCTTTTCGCGCAAATTTTGAGGCCGGGCTTGATGCTTGGCCTGCAACCCAGCATCCCGGACTTTACCAATGACAATGCACCGTTACCGCAGCCATACCTGTGCCCAGTTGAGGAAGAGCGACGTCGGCTCGACCGTTCGCCTGTCGGGCTGGGTGCATCGCGTGCGCGATCATGGCGGCCTGCTCTTCATCGACCTGCGCGACAATTACGGCCTGACCCAGATCGTCGCCGATCCGGATTCGCCGGCCTTCAAGGTCGCCGAGACCGTGCGCGGCGAGTGGGTCATCCGCGTCGACGGCGAGGTCAAGGCGCGCTTGCCCGAGACCACCAACGCCAATTTGCCGACCGGCGAGATCGAGATCTTCGCCCGCGAGATCGAGGTGCTGTCGGCGGCCAAGGAATTGCCGCTGCCGGTGTTCGGCGAGCCTGACTATCCCGAGGATATCAGGCTGAAATACCGTTTTCTCGACCTGCGCCGCGAGACGCTGCACAAGAACATCATTGCGCGGACAAAAATCATCGCCGAAATGCGCAAGCGCATGGGC